>JBFZEN010000283.1:0-6024 GCA_041306805.1 bacterium | reverse complement strand
GGTATCAAGGCCGCCCACCGGTATCTGCGTCCCGGAAAATACAACGTGCGCCTGACCGTGACGACGAATGCAGTCAAGGAATGCAACACCGCCGTTCTGGAAAGGCCGGTTTTGATCAACGCCAGACCGCACGCATCCATCGAAATCACCGGCAGCCCGGTTTCGCTGGCTCCCTATTCGGTGGTGTACTTCAGCGGAAGCTCCAGCGAGGATGCCGACGGGGTCATACTCAGATACGCCTGGAATTTCGGGGATGGCGAGAACGCGGAGGGTATTTTTGTAAAACACCAGTTCAAGCGCGCGGGCGTCTACCGTGTCAGACTGTCGGTTCAGGACGACAGTGAAACGGCCTGCAGCGCCGACACGGCCGAGATCCCGTTGACCGTGTCCGACCTGCCGGTATGGAGCGTCAATGGCCCGGCCGCAGCCTGCGCGGGCCAGCCGGTCGCGTTTTCGCTGCAGACACCCGGATCGGCGGGGGCCGTGACCTGGTTCTTCAGCGACGGCGACACGCTCACGGGGCGCCAGATCTCGAAAACGTTCCAGTCGGCCGGGAAATATCAGGTTCAGGCTTTTTGCGACCGGTCATGGAGCGCGACCAGGGACATTCAGATCATCGCCGTTCCCGCCGTGTCGCTTCCTCCTGTCCCGCCGGTGGACGTGGATGAACCGGTCGTGATCAGCCCGGCCGTGGACAATCCGGACGGGATTCCCCTGAAGTATCAGTGGGACCTGGGCGACGGAACGAGGTCAGATCAGCCCGGCATCAGTCATGCGTACGGGGAATCCGGGGAGAAGACGATCAGGCTGAAAATCGAGCCCACCGACACGGATGTGCCGTGTCTCTCGGGCGTCCAGGAAATCCGAGTCCGCGTGAATGCGAAGCCCGATGCGGTCATCGAAATCAGCCCCGACACGCTGTATACGGGAGGCGCCCGCGACGAGGCCACGTTTACCGCCGTCATGGCCGACGCCTCGCGGCCCGTGGTCTGCCGCTGGGATTTCGGCGATCAGCAGACGGCGTCGGGGCCCCGCGTCAAGCATGCCTACGGCCGGCCCGGTCTTTTTTCGGTTCAATTGACGGTATGGGACGCTTCCCGCAAATCGGCTAAAAAATACGCCTTCACGAGGCGCATCCAAGTGCTGTCGCGATGACCGCAGGGGAATGACATGAAACCATTCTTCAAAACGTTTTTTCCGGTTCTGTTCGTTTCTCTGCTTGCCGTTCCGGCGCCGGTCCGCCCGCAGTCGCCGGGAGATGTCGCCGTTCCGCTCGAGAGCAGCGAAAGCCTCCGCTCGCTGGCGGGTCAGTACTTCGGCGAATCGGACGACTGGGAAATCATATTGTACTACAACGGACTCAAATCATCCGACGAGCTGAAAACGGGGCGGCGCCTGTGGATACCGGTTCAGCAGTACCGGGAAGCGGCCAAAATCATCCATGACTGCCAGCAGACCGTCATCGCGGCCAACGCCGAGGGCGCGGGTATTCTGGTTCCGATCATGATCGAACAGGCCATCGACAACCTGAACCGGTCCGTTCAGCTGAAAAAAAAGGGAGATCTCAAATCGGCCGCTCAGACGGCCCGGCAGGCGCTCGCGGAAGCCGGAAAAGCGCTGGCCGAAACGAAGGACAAGCGGCTGCAATCGGTCACGGCCGTCCTGGCCGAAATGAGGGGAACCGTTCAATATCGTCCGGGAGACGCGCTGCAGTGGAAGGACACCGTACTGAAACAGGAATTGATCGAAAAGGACCGCCTTCGCACGCTTTCGCGATCCTACGGAAATATCCTGTTCATCGACGGCAGCAGGGTGCAGATGGACGAGAACGCCCTGATCGTCATCGAGGCCGTCGACAAGGACGTGCTCAAGGACGTCAGTTCGGTGGACATTCTCGTCGTGGAGGGCGACGTCTCGACGCTGATCAATTCACTTCAGGCGAACAGCCAGTTCAAGGTCAAGTCGCCCGATGTGAACACCCGCATCCGGTCGCGCAATTTTCTCACGAGCCGCGACCGCGACAAAACGACCCGGTTTTCGAACTATGACGGCGAAATGGACGTGGCGTCGAGCGGAAAACAAGTGACGCTGGTCAAGAACGAGGGCACCAAGGTGTCGTACGGCCGCAGTCCTTCCGCTCCCCAAAAGCTGCTCGAGCCGCCGCAGCCCGTTTCTCCCGAAGAGGAACAGTCGCTGTTCAGCGGAGAAATCACGTTTCAGTTCAAATCCGCCGAACGGGCGCATGCCGTGCAGATACAGGTTTCGCGCAACAAAAATTTCACTGAAATCGAACAAACCATCCGGATCAAGCCTGCCCGGCCTGCGGTATGGCAGGCCGCCCGGAACGGCGCCTATTACTGGAGGATATGCGCCATCGACGATGAACAGCTCCAGGGACCCTATTCGAAGCCGGTCGGCTTTACGGTGCAGGTCGATCGCGTGCCGCCGTACCTTGCCCTCGTCTCGCCGGCCAAAGACACGGTCGTTTTCACCGGCCGCATCCACATCAGGGGACGGGCCGAAAAAGGGAACGTGGTCACGGTCAACCGCGACACCGCGGCCGTGTCTCCCGACGGCGCCTTCATGCACGCCGTGGCGCTGGCCGACGGAAAGCAGGTGCTTGACGTCGAAGCCGTGGACTTCGCGGGGAACCGCAGTGCCATCAGAAGGGAGATCACATGCAACCTGGGAAAGGACCTCTTCACCCTGGCCGGCGAAGAGACCATTCTTTCGAACACGGGACGAATCACCGTCTCGGGGCAGGTCAAACCGGCGGTCCGGCTTGAGGCGAACGGGCATCCGGTTGAAACGCACGACAATTCATTTTCAACCGTTCTCGATCTGAGCGAAGGAGTTCATGAAATCGCGCTCAGGGCCATTTCGCCCGGCGGCACGGCACAGACCCGGTTGCTGCGCGTCACGGTCGACACCAGGCCCCCGGAGCTTCAAATAGACGAAATACCCGCCTACACCGAGCTCCCCGAGATCACATTGCAGGGTTCCCTGTCGAAACCGGCTGATGTGTTCGTCAACGAAGGACCGGTCCGTTCAGAAAGCGGCCGCTTCTCGTGCAAGATCAGCCTCGCAGAAGGGCCGAACCCGGTCGAAATCCGGGTCAGGGACCTTTCCGGGAACACGACCGGAAAGTCGTACACCGTGGTCCGCGACACGGAGTCGCCGCGGGTTCTGTCTTACAATCTGTCCGCGAACCGCGTGGCGGGCGGAGAAAGCATCGGCGTCAGCGTCAAGGCCCTGGACCGGGGCGTGGGCATGGCGCGCACCTGCACGATCATCGTGGAAATCGATCCGGCAGGCGGCCCGGTCAGCGGCCTTCTGAAACTGAATCCGGAATCGGGAACGTATACCGGCTGTCTGAACATCCCCCCATCGTTCAGGGGCGCGCTGAAACTGTCGAAACTCTACCTGTCCGATTATCTGGGAAACACAACCGAATATCCCTGAACAAGCGCCGCCGTAGCGGTCCAATCCACGGAACCAACCATGCCATGATGATCTCGTTTAAAATGCTCAACAGAAAGATACTGTTTTTCTCCTTTCTGGCGGCTTTTCTGATCGTCTCCGTCGTCCCGCTCCTGATTTTCGGCTTCCGCCTGCTGACCCGGACGCAGGATGAATTGAAAAGCTCCCTCAACGAAAACAATTACCTGGTCGCCCGGAACATCTCGAACCAGCTTGACGAACTGCAGATGGAAAAATGGATTTCCGCGCTCGAAGGCCTCGAGTCGTCGCTTGCCCGGAACGACGACAGGAACCGCGGTGAAATCATCGTCAATTCGGCCTTCAGCCAGACGCGCGAACTGGTCGTGTTTTCCACCCGTTCCGGTCCGGGCGGAAAAGTCAAGCATTACGTCAACCAGAACCTTCTCGACGAAACCGGAGGCTGGAATCCGGGCGACCTGGCCTCGCTCTTTTCCTTTCAGGATGATACCGCCGGCGACCGCGGCGAAGCGGCCATCAGGCAGCCCGTTTTCGTCGACTCCGGAAGAACCAGTTTTCTTCCCGTCGAAATCGCCCGGAAAGGACCGGGGGGACAGGCCGGATCCGTCCGGGGGCTGTTCCGGCTCTCGCCCATTTTCGATTTCATCGACGTTGAAATGTCCCTGATGCAGGGACAGATCTACATTCTGGACGGTGAGGGAAGAATCCTGTTCCGGAACAAAAACGGGCAATTCGAACCCGGCCGGGCGCTGCCTTTTCCCATCCGCCTGCCGCTTCTCCGGAATTCCTCCGTTTTCCAGACGCTGCAGTTCGATTATTCAGGCCAAAGGGTCGTGGGCTACCTGTTGCCTGCCCCGAGGACGGGCTGGTTCGTCGTCGTGGCCTATCTGCACGACAAGGTCTATGCCCCCGTCGCGCAGATGCGCCGCCAGCTGGTGGTGTACCTGGGTTTTGCGCTGATCCTGAGCGTGCTGATCTCGTTTCTTTTCGCGTGGTTCCATTCGAGCATCATCAGCCACGCCAAGGAAACGCTCCAGCGGTATGCCGAAAAGCTCGAGCAGAGCAACGCCGAGCTCGAAGCCTTCGCCTATTCCATTTCGCACGAATTCAGCGCGCCGCTCAGGCACATCATGAGCTACACCGACGTACTCGAGCTGCGCCTGGGGTCGAGCCTCGATCCCAAAAGCCAGCAGCAGCTTCACAATATCTCGGGCGCGGCCAAAAGCCTGTCGGAGCTGGTCTACAACGTGCTGCTCTTCTCGAGGGTGGGCTACGCCGACATCAACAAGAGAATAATCGACGTGGCGCAGATGATGCAGGTGATACTGGCGAAGCTCGAAACCGACATCGGTTCGAGGAAGGTTTCATGGAAAATCGCCGGAAGCGAATCGCTGTGGGGCGATCCGATCATGCTGCAGCAGGTCATGTTCAACCTCGTTTCCAACGCCGTTAAATTCACGAGGCACAAAAAAAGGGCCGTCATTCAGGTCGACTCGCGCCTCGAGAACGACGAGGTCGTCGTATCGGTGCGCGACAACGGCGTGGGGTTCGACATGAAAGACAAAAACAAGCTGTTCGGATTGTTCCAGCGCCTGCACGACAAGGAGGCGTTCGAAGGCACGGGCGTGGGGCTCGCCCACGTCAGGCGTATCGTGGCCAAGCACGGCGGAAGAACGTGGGCCGAGGGTGAACCGGGGCGGGGATCGGTGTTTTACTTCTCCCTTCCCGCGCAACCCGTTCCGGACGGTTCCATCAAACGCCGGAAAACGCGACAATGACGACGCCGGGGCGTGTTCCTCACGATATGAATGCGGATTGGGAGATGTTCTGATGAAACCGTTGTCCATTCTCTACCTCGAAGACAATGACATGGATGTGGACCTGATCGAATCGCGGCTGGACGCCGAAAAGCTGCCGCACCGGCTGACCCACGTCAAGACGCCGCAGCAATTCGCGCAGGCGCTTCAAAAAAACGGATTCGATCTCGTTTTGCTCGACTACAAGGTGCCGGGTTTCGACGACCTCCTGGCGCTGAAAAAGGTGAAGAAAATGTACCCCGACATGCCCGTAATCATCATTTCGGGCACCATCGGCGAGGAAATCGCCATCGAGACGCTCAAGCAGGGGGCCACCGATTATGTGCTCAAACAAAGGATATCCCGCCTGGTTCCCGCCATCCGCCGTGCCCTGCACGAGGCCGAAGAGCACCTGAAGAGAAAAGAAGCCGAAGAGAAAATTCAGAAAAGCCTGAAGGAAAAGGAAGTACTGCTGAGGGAAATCCACCACAGGGTGAAAAACAACCTGCAAATCATGTACAGCCTGCTCAACATTCAATCGAGAAGCATCAAGGACGACAGCGTCCGGGCGGCCTGCGGGGACTGTAAAAACAGGATATATACCATGTCGCTGGTGCACGAGCAGATGTTCATATCCGAAAACCTGTCGAACATCAATTTCAGGGAAACCCTGGAAGGCATTATCGGAAAACTGTTCGAATCGAATTCGGGTTCGTCCCGCGTCTCCATTCAGGTGCAGATGGACGAAGTGATGCTCCCCATCCATCTG
>JBFZEN010000282.1:0-5059 GCA_041306805.1 bacterium | reverse complement strand
GGGCAGGCCGAATTCCGTCTGGCCGCCGACCGCCGCGGAGAATGGTGCGTTTACCAGTGGACGGACAACAGCCTGGGCGAATCCGTCAGCTGGACCGAACTGAAAGCGGCGCTGGGAGGTTGATGCCGTTCAGAAGGAAGGACCCTTGGTGGACCAGATTGGCCACCAGTCCGTGGACACCCGTCTTCCTGACGGCGGTGGTCATCGGTCTTCTTGTCGTGGTCATCCGGCTTCAGAAGGAGACCCGCTCCGAACCGTCGGAACCTTCCGGCATCACGGTCCTGTTCCCCGTCGACCACGCAGCGGGTCGTGACAGCGCCGTCGCGGCCGGACGCCGCGTTCTCGACGGATACGGAATACGGTTCAAAAACAGAAAGCTGTCGCGCCCGCCCGGCGAAACATGGGTGGCGTCGGTGCCGGCCGGAAAGGCGCTTCCTTCCATCCATCTGTCGCTCCAGGAGGAGATGAACCGGATCGGCGCCGAAATCCTGAGCGCCGAAACCGATCCGGCCACGGGAAAAACGTCCCTCACGATCGGCAAAAGGGATTCCTGTTATTTCCAGATACAACTGGTTCCCATGATAAAGGAGGAAGAGGACAAAGGCAGGCTGGCACTCGTCATTGACGACTTCGGAGACAGACTGGACGACATGGTGTACGCATTCTTCGACCTTGACGGGAACATCACCGTTTCCGTGCTTCCCGGCCGCAGGTACAGCGCCAGAGTAGCCAGAGAAGCCAGCGAGCGCGGATGCGAGGTCATCATGCACCTGGCCATGGAGCCGCTTCGTGCCGCTTTCCAGGAAGACGGATACACCATTTTGACGAAAATGCCGCGTGATCAGATACAGGAGATTTTTCAAAAAGCCCTCGACCAGGTGCCGTCGGCCGTCGGCGTGAACAACCACATGGGCTCTCGGGCCACGAGCGACCGCCAGACCATGACGGACGTCCTTGAATGCGTGCGCCAGAAGGGGCTGTATTTCGTCGACAGTTACACGGTGGCTTCCAGCGTCGCCTACACCGTGGCCGGGGAGATGGGTGTGCCGACGGCGAAGAGGGACGTGTTTCTCGATGTGGACGGTTCCGAGGAGGCCATTTGCAGGAATCTGGGCGAACTGGTGTTGAAGGCAAAGCGTAACGGTTCAGCCGTGGGCATCGGGCATTGCCACAGGAACATGTTCAACGCGCTGAAAAAAGAGATGCCGCGGATTCAGGGGATGGGGATGAAATTCGTACCTCTCTCGGCCGTGGTCGAATTGACTCAAAACGAAGGGGATTAGGCATGGCCAGACTGGGATTCAACCTGGAAGCGGCGGCAGGACTGAGGGAAAAGGCCGGGATCACGGACGCAGACCCCGTGCGTATCGCCTTTTTAGCCGAGTTGGGCGGGGTGGAGACTTTGGTATGCCCCGTCCAGGACGAGTTCAAACCGCTGACGGAAAAGGATATCAGGCTGCTGCGGTCTCTGGCCAAAACGAGATTCAACGTGCGGGTTTCGGCCGGGGAAAAACCGGTGGGGGCAGCCCTCTCCATCCGCCCGGACGGCGTCATTCTGCTTCCCAGGGGAACAGCGGACGCCACGCCGCTTGGCGGTCTGAATATGGCCGGCCGGGAGGACGAACTGGGCCGGCTGATCCAGGATATCCGCGGGCAGAACACGGCTGCCGTCTGTTTCGTGGACCCCGTGCTGGCGCAGATCAAGGCCGCGGCGGGCATGGGCGCCGACGGCGTCGAGCTCAACGCACGCGCGCTGACGTCGGTCAAAAACAATCAGGAAAGGGTGGAAGCCTATGAGGCCGTGTCGGCAGCGGCCCTGGCCGCCTGCAAGCTGGGGCTGGAGGTGTCCGTCAGCGGCGGCGTGACCTATCAGAACGCCTCCATGCTGGCCGGAATCGGGAAGGTGGAGGAGGTCGTCGCCGGCCGGTCCATCGCCGGCAGGGCTTTGTTCATCGGAATGGAGCAGGCCGTAAGGGACATGGTCGCTCTGGTGCATTAAAAACAACTTGTAAAAGCCGTTCTCAATACGCATATTTTATTGATATACCTGTCTGTTCAATGGGTATGGATCATCGGTACCGGGTAACTGTAAATTTACAAAGAGATCTCAGATCGCAGGACTTCGTTCAACGATTTTAGAATGAAGTTCCTTGGTTGCTAATCATATGGGACATCAATCCGGATCTTCGATCGATAATCTTATATTTGAGATTTGAGATCTTTTGTTGGGGGTTGTGAGGTCCGGATCCCGATGCACAAGCCCGAGAAGACAGTCGGTGGGAAAAATGGCGCCGGTTGGTGAATGATCATAAATCAAATATCAAATATCAAAATGATGCAATCCATAATCGGCAATCCTCCATCGGTGTGCCAACAAAGCCGGGAGGCATGGTCTTGACGGGAAGTCAAACAAAAACCCTGTCCGTGTTTTTCATCGCCTTGTTTCTTGCGCTGCTGGTATACGGTATTTTTTCGGGCGATCCGGGTTTCATCCGCCTGGAAGGCGGCACGCTGTGACTCGAATGCATCGGAATCGGGTGATTCCGGAAAAATACGAACCAGGAGAACACGGGGAAGCCAAGATCCGCAAAAAAATAACGGAGAAGGGATATGCCATCGCGCGCAAAGCGCGATGGTTTTTTATTGCGCTGATCGGCGGCATTTTCGCCAACAGCTACTACAAGGTTTTTGCTTCGAAGACCATATACGACGGCCCGCTCAAATCGGGCTGTGTTCCGTTCCTGAACTGCCACGCCTGTCCCGCGGCCGTCTTTTCGTGTCCCATCGGCATTCTTCAGTCGCATGCAGCCGCCCACAAGCTTCCCATTTTCCTGGCCGGATTTCTGGGGACAGTGGGCATGACCTTCGGCCGCGCGGCCTGCGGCTGGCTCTGTCCTTTCGGGTGGCTGCAGGATTTATTGTATAAAATCAAATCCCGGAAATTCACTTTGCACCGTGCATGGCTCAACGGGAAATACGCCGCCTTGGCCATTTTGGCCGTTCTGCTCCCGTTTTTCACGGGCAAGCACTGGTTTTCATGGCTGTGTCCATGGGGGACCATCGAAGCGGGCATTCCCTGGGTTTTGTGGAATCCCATCCATCCCTTTCTGGCCGAACCCGTGATCAGCCCGGACATGATCGGATGGCATTATGCCCTCAAAATCGCCGTGCTCGTTGTTTTCCTCGTCCTGTTCGTGCTTGTGAAACGGCCTTTCTGCCGGACGGCCTGCCCGCTCGGCGCCGTGTACGCCCTGTTCAACCGGATCAGCCTCCTTCAAATGAGGGTCCGGGGCGTCTGCAGCCGCGATTGCGGCTTGTGCAAGAGCGTGTGCCCGATGGACATCCATATCGCCAGAGATACAGGGTCCCCCGAATGCATACGCTGCCTGGAATGCACGGTATGCAAAAGGGTCCACGTGAAATGGGGTGCTGCAGATGAACGGTGACATGAATGACAAACTGAAAAACCTGCCCAAGATGGACAGAATTCTGGAAGACGGCCGCGTCCGCCTGCTTTTGGATCGGTTTCCCCGCACGCTGGTCGTCGAGTTCATCCGGAACCACCTGGATGCATTGCGCACGGAAATCGCCGGTTCAAAACGTTCCGAAGATCCGGTCGAATTTTCCGTCCTCATCGACGACATGGTGTCGCGGGCCGAAAACGCCCTCGGCATGAGCATGACGGGGGCCGTGAACGGCACGGGCATCATTCTCCATACCGGCCTCGGCCGCGCGCCCTTCGCTGCGCAGGCGCAAAAGGCCCTGGCAGAAACCGTGCGCGGCTATTGCGCGTTGCAGGTGGACCGTGAAACGGGCAAGCGGGGAGACAGGCACGCCCACGTGGAGGGATTATTGAAAACCATCACCGGGGCCGAGGCCGCGGTGGTGGTCAACAACAACGCGGCGGCGACCCTGCTGGCGCTCAACACGCTGGCTGAAGGTAAAGAGGTCATCGTGTCGCGCGGCGAATTGGTCGAGATCGGAGGCAGTTTCCGCATTCCGGACGTGATGAAGCGCAGCGGCGCCGTCATGGTCGAGGTGGGCACCACGAACCGCACCCACCTTCGGGACTACGAACAGGCCGTGACGCCGGAGACCGCCCTGCTTCTCAAGGTCCACCAGAGCAATTACCGCATCATCGGATTCACCAAACAGGTGGGAATAGAAGAGCTGGCCGCGCTGGCCCATGCGAGGGGAATTTTTGCCATGGACGACCTGGGCAGCGGCGCACTGGTCGACCTGTCGCGATGGGGGCTTCCCAGGGAGCCCATGGTCCAGGAATCGGTGCGCGCCGGCGCGGACGCCGTGTGCTTCAGCGGCGACAAACTGATCGGCGGCCCCCAGTGCGGCATCATCGTGGGAAAGAATGAATTCGTGAACCGCATGAAAAAGAACGCCCTGATGCGGGCCCTGCGCGTCGACAAGATGACCTATGCCGTCCTCGAGGCGACCCTGCGGCTTTTTGTCGACGGCGACAGGGGCATCGAGTCGCATCCCGTGCTGGGCATGCTCATCGAACCGGCCGAATCGGTTCGCAGGCGCTGCCTCGGTTTGAAAAAGAAACTCAAAACCGTGGCCGGCAGCCGCCTCCAGCTCGACGTGGTGAAGGAGTACTCCGAAACGGGAAGCGGTTCGCTCGCGGCCGAGCCCATGCCGAGCTATGCGCTGTCCATGCGCATGAACGGCACGGACGCGGAGGAATTGGCCCGGCGGTTCCGCATGTCCAACCCGCCCGTTTTCGGACGCGTGAAATCGGACCGCTTTCTCATCGACTGCCGCACCGTGGGGCGCGGTGAATTCGCCTTCGTGGAGAGGGCGGTCAGAAAAATGGTCCGGTAGAATTTCATGGACCCCATGGGGAGGATGATTTGAACGGACATATTCCGGTGCTCATGGTCAGGGGCAAAGGGCTGGCCGAGGCGTGGGAACAATCGCTGGTTCGACTCTACAGGGACGGCTGCGATGTTCAAACCGAATACGACAAGCCGGGGGATCCCCCCAGCAAGGACTGCACCATGGTGGTGGTGGTCGAGCAGCCGCTCGAAGAGCCCATGATACA
>JBFZEN010000281.1:0-5405 GCA_041306805.1 bacterium | reverse complement strand
CTGGCCGTTCACATAGGTGGCGTTCTCGTAAGAGTCGAGCACCTGCACCTCGTACAATCCCTGCAAAAAAACGCCCGAATTGCCGCGGCCCTGGCTTGATCCCGAAACGGGAAGCGGACACCGGAATTCGACATGAAGCTGGACGTCGCCGAACGCGTTCTCCGTCTCGATGTCTCCGGCCCCCGGGACCACCGTCATGCAGCTGTCCGCGACCAGACACCTGGCCTCTCCCCCCTTCACGCTGCGCCATCCGTCCAGTGAGGCGCCGTCGAACAACACATACGCGTCGGACGGAGGCATGCTGCAGCGGCCCGGCGTCACGACGGCCGGAACCGGCTCCCAGACCTCGGTCAGTTTGGGATCGATTTCCTCCTGCGCCGGGCAGGATGCAGCGAATACCAGGGCTGAAATCCATAGAACCGGGATGAATTTCCTGAACATATTAAAATCCTCCTCAAAAAAAACAATCGAAAAAGAAGTTTAATAAAATACCGCTGGAGACGCCCATAAAATCAAAATGTAAACCTTAAAAAAATATTATCCCGCTTCATTCTGCTTGATTTCACATGAAAAGTCTTAATCAAACATGTCTTTGCAGTTTTTATTTTTGATATGTCATTTTGACTTTTGATCTTTGCATTTTAATATTCGAATATGCCGCTTCTATCGAAACCGAATATTCGAAATTAAAGATTCTTTTTAATGACTCCGGCAAGCCTTCTGATGCCTTCTATAATTTCGTCTTCGGACGGGTACGAAAAATTGAGTCTCATGGCGTCATGCCCGCCGCCGTCCGCGTAAAAACAGCTTCCCACCACGTACGCCACGTTCTCCCCGATGGCCTGCCGGAACATCTCGTCGGTGTCAATGGACGGCGGAACCTTGATCCATAAAAAGAGCCCGCCCTCGGGCCTGGTCCAGCAGAGGTCCGGTTGTTTGGGCATGGTTTTCTCGAGCGCCTGAAGCATGACTTCCCGTTTTTTTCTGTACAGCTCCACGTTTTTCCGGATGCGCGGTTCCAGAAGCCCGCGTCTGCAGTATTCGTAGGCCACGGCCTGGGTGAACGGCGGCGTGCACAGGTCCATGGCCTGCTTCATGACCACCAGCTTGTCGATGATGTCGGGATGGGCGATGATCCACCCGAGCCTGAGACCCGGAAACATGATTTTGGAAAAGGTGTACAGGCCCATCACACCGCCTTCGCCCCCGTCGAGCTGGTAAAGGGACGGCAGTGTTTCGCCCACGTATCGGAGCGACCGGTACGGGCTGTCCTCGACAAGCAGCACGCGGTATTCCCTGGCCAGGTCCAGGAGTTCCCTGCGCCGCGCGAGGCTCAGGGTGATTCCGGCCGGATTCTGAAAATCGGGCACTTCGTAGATGAATTTGGGCGAATCCCCGGCCCGGCGCATGCGTTCAAGCGCGTTTTTCACCAGGTCCGTGCGCATGCCCTGTTCGTCCAGGTCGATTCCCTCGAACCGGGCCCCGCAGGCGCGGAACGCGCCGAGCGCGCCCACATACGAAGGCCGGCCCAGCATCACGGCATCCCCGCGGTTCAGGAAAAGCCTCGCCGTCATGTCGAGCGCCTGCTGCGACGCGCTGACGATTAAAAGATTCTCCGGTTCCAGCCTTATTCCGTCTTTGGCCATGAACCGGATGATCTGCTCCTTGAGCCGCGCATCCCCTTCGGTCGGGCCGTACTGAAGGGCCCAATGCCCCTCCCTGAGGATCAGATCCCTCGAGAGTTCCGCTATTTCCTCCACCGGAAACGTCTCGGGCGACGGCAGCCCGCCTGCGAACGAGATAATTTCGGGCCTTCGCGTCAGCTTTAAAAGTTCCCTGATTTCGGAACGCTTCATTTCGGACACGTTGACGGAATAACGGCCCTTGAACCAGTCGATCATGTTGGCCTTTCTGACGGGAACAGGTCCCATGTCAAAAATACGTCGTGCCCGGCCCAAAAGCAAGTCCAAAAACAGAAACTTTGTCCCGATAAAAATCGTTTAACAGGAAACCGTTGAAGGCGATGCTTTCAAATCCACGTCATTTAAAAGGAGTAACCGATCATGGCTGATTTTTTCGAAAAAACCATGCTGGCCGGTCTCGGCGCCCTGCACGTCACCAAGGAACAGCTTGAGAAATGGGTCGATGACCTGGTGGAAAAAGGCAAGGTGACCCGCGATGAGGCCCCCAAGGTGATCAAGGAGCTTTTTTCAAAGGCCGAGGAAAACAGGCGGGCTCTTGAGGCCAGAATCAATTCGGGAATCGAGAACGCCGTCACCAAGGTCAACCTGGCCACCAGGAAGGACGTCGACGCCCTGAACGCAAAACTCGACCTGATCTTGAAGGAAATGAAAAAACGGCCGTGAACCTCTTCCGTATCCATAAGACCCTGCGCGGTCTGAAGCGCTACCGCGAAATCCTGAGTATCATTCTTAAATACGGATTCGAGGACGTGGTCGGCAGGCTGCGGCCGGCGGCGCTTCCCCTGAATGGCCGAAAATGGCTTCCGCGCAGGGCAAGGCCTCACCTCAGCCACGCCACGCGGCCGGAACGCGTGCGCCTGATGTTCGAGGAATTGGGCCCGACCTTCATCAAATTCGGCCAGATGCTTTCGACGCGCGTGGAAATCATCCCGCCCGGCTACATCCGCGAACTCAGCCGCCTTCAGGACAGCGTGCCCCCCTTTCCCGCGGAACAGGCCAGGTCCATGCTCGAAGCGGAACTCGGCCGGCCGGTGGAATCGGTATTCAGGCGTTTCGACGCCGAGCCCGTGGCCGCGGCCTCCATCGCCCAGGTCCACCGAGCCGTTCTGTCGAGCGGCGAGCACGTGGCCGTCAAAATCCAGCGCCCCGGCATACGCGCCGTCATCGGCCGGGACGTGGAAATTCTGCTCGATCTGGCGCGCCTGATCGAGCGCCGCATTCCCGAGAGCCGGATCTTCGACCCCGTGGTGCGTGTCGAGGAATTCAGCCGGTGGATCGTGCAGGAGCAGGATTTTCTGCAGGAAGGGCGCAACGCAGACCGCTTCAGGCGGAATTTCGAGGGTGATAAAACGGTGTGCGTTCCCAGGGTATACTGGGAATGGACCACGCCCCGGGTCCTGACCATGGAGTACGTGGAGGGTGTTCCCGTTCATGACCCACTGGTTTTGAAAAAGGCGGGGCTGAACCCCAAAACCATCGCCCTGAACGGGGCCCGGGCCGTGCTGCGCCAGATTTTCGAACATGAATTTTTCCACGGCGACCCCCATCCGGGCAATCTGCTCGCCGGTCCGGGAAACGTGATCATTCCCCTCGATTTCGGACTCATGGGGCATCTGGACGGCGACACCGTGGACATCCTGGCGGAACTGGCCGCCGGCGTGCTGAAAAAGGACATGGATAAAATCGTCCGCGCGTTTCTGAGCATGGGCGCGGTGGACGACGACGTGGACGTCCGCTCGTTCAGGCGCGACCTGTCCGACATGCTCGCCCGCTATTGGGACGTCCGGTACAGCCAGGTGAATGTCGAGCACCTGCTCAACGAGGCGATATCGCTCGTCTCGCGGTACCGCATCCGCATTCCGCGGAACCTGATTCTGATGGGCAAATCGCTGGCCGTGATCGAAGGCGTGGGCGTCGGGCTCGATCCCGATTTTCAAATCATTCCCGTGGCCGAGCCGTTCATGCGCAAGTTCGCGTTGAAGCGGATGGGCCCGAAGGGTCTGATCCGCGAGGCGGCCCGCCGCATCGACGATTACAGGGACCTGCTGGTCACCCTGCCGGAATCGGTAAAAAGCATATTATCGAAGGTGCGCCGGGGCGAACTCAGCGTCAACTTTCAGCACCGCGGGCTCGACAGGCTGATCCGCGAGCTCGACCGCGCCTCAAACCGGCTCTCCTTCAGCCTCATCATCGCCGCGATCATCATCGCGTCGTCCCTCATCATCATGCTCAACCGGGGCCCCATGCTTTTCGGCCTTTCCGCCTTCGGCCTGGTCGGCTACCTGTTCGCGGGCATCCTGGGACTATGGCTGGCCGTTGCGATCATGCGCTCGGGAAAACTGTAAAATTCCGCTGGATTTGTAAAACACCCGTAAAATCCGAATCAACGCTCATCCGCTTTTTTCTCGAAGATCGGGATCGGAGGACCATCCTTTGACCGAATTCTTTTTCTCGAACACCAGTCCCTGATCCTTGAGATACAGCACATTTTCGTCCGGTATTGCTTCAAGGTTGAAAATTCCGTCCATGACACTCTCCTTGTCCTTGTTCTGTCAGTGGGTCAGTTGCCCATGAACAAACAGAAGATAAACGGCCATGATGGCCAAATCGGCCGTGAAATGGCTTATGATCGGAGTTAAAAGTGAGTTCAATTGATGCCTCATATATCCCCACAGCAAACCTGTCAAAAAAACAATCAGAGTGAATAAAATACCCGTCTTGACTGAAAACAAATGCGCCGTGGTGATGAAATGGTATGAGGCATAAAAAAGGGATGTGATCAAAACGACTCCGTTGATCTGAAAGCCTTTGATCAACCGGCTGTCAATATACCCCCTCCAATAAATTTCCTCCAGAATGGAATTCACCAGTGTCATGATGATCAGAAGCGAAAACACATTGCCTTTCCTTATATTCCACCCTGCCATCAACACCTGCATTTGTTGCACATCGATGAGACGATCCTTAAAAACACGGAAAAATGCGATAATGACAGCAAAAAAAAGAAGACCCAGGCACAGTCCCGTCTTGATGGCCTTCGGCCGGCAGGACAATCCGAGAATGCTTTTTATAACGCCTGCCTTCTGTCTTTTAAAAATCAGCAGATCGATTGTCGGGATACCGATGCAAACCAGACCGTGATACAGAAGAAATGTGAGATAGGCATTCTTAAAAACGATCAAACCCAACCATACGGCCAGGGGACCCATCAAGGCCAGAAGGAAGGTGACAATCATCTCAACAGCGTCATTTTATGGACATCCATGGATCAACCGCTCCGGAGGCGGCGGAAATAGATCCCGCTCGGCAGGTCCGACCCGTTGAATTGAATTTCATGGACTCCGAGGCTCTTGCCTTCGAATTCGGCGCGCACGGCGACTCCCGGCCACGAGTGCGACGGCGCCGCCGGATTCGTGAAATCCCACCTGCCGAAGTATTGAATGTACGGATGGTCGGCGGTCGCCAGATTTTCAGGATAAAGTGAGCCCGTGAAAACAACGGCATGAAAGAGCAGGACGGCAATCAATTCGGAAATTCGTTTCATTACAAATGTCCTTCGGATAGTTATTTAGCCGTTATTTTATCCTGCAACATGGTACTTGAAACCTGCCACTTTCTATTATTCGATGCCCGATTTTATCACACGCCCGGCGCCACGAATGCCGCGATGAGAACATAATGGCACGCGCAGCCCAGAATCAC
>JBFZEN010000280.1:0-3522 GCA_041306805.1 bacterium | reverse complement strand
GTGGCCTCGCCTATGACGCCGGTTCCGTCCTCAATTTGGGACAAATCCGCGTGGATATCGAGCAAATTCATCATGATGGGATCGTTGACCCTGGTTTCCAGGACAAGGGAATTGACTGCGCATCCCATGAAAAAAAGAATGGGTAATAAAAGAAGTATTAAAAGAAAAAGGCGATATAAAGACGGTTTGATATTCGCGGTCATATGGGCAATTCTCCCGCCAACATCACAGACGCGACAAAATTATAATATAAAGAAAGTTATGTCAGAAAAATCACAAAATCAATCGCTTTTTTAAATCCTCTCCAATCGGAGGAAATGACATGCCGTAGGACGGGACGGCGTCCCGTCCTACGGAAAATTGGCGGAGGTGCGTGGGAATCGAACCCACCCCCCGCGCCTCTCGGCGCGGGACATCGGATTTGAAGTCCGTGGAGCCCACCAGGCGCCCGTTCACCTCCGATTAAGCCCCTACCCTATTACTCTCCCCCGCCAACGGGAAGCCTTAAACAAAAACCCCTCTTCCTATCTTTATATATGAGCCGGAATCTCTGAAAGGAATCTCACCACGGACCTTCGGCACGGAATCACACGGATGAAAACAGATGAATATTTTCCGTGCTTCTCCGTGTTTTTTTCCGTGGTGATTTTCTGTCACCGAGAAGTGACACCGCGACAGGACAAATATCAAGCCTGTTTATTTCTGCCCGATCTGCTCCAGAAACGCCTCGATCCGGGTGGCAAGCTGGCCCGTGTCTTCGCTCGAATAATCCGTCTCGACGGCGATCTGGGGAATGCCCGCTTTTTTCAAGGCGGAGGCCACGCGCACGGCTTCGATGTTGTAGGTGTGGCAGTATTGCAGGATGTACTGCACCACACCGTGCACGCGGAAAGTCGCCGCCATGCGCCGGACGTCGTCGATGCGCCCCTCATTGGGCGTGAAGCATGAACAGTTGATTTTCATGTAGCGGTCCGCGATGCATTCCAGCATGCCCTCCACGCCGTCGCGGGAATTTTCCACCAGATCCGCGAAATACCGGCTTCCCGTGCATGTCTCGTCGGCCACCACGGCCGCGCCGGCCGACTCGATCAGATGGTGCAACTTCCAGTTGCCCGACACGGACGGACACCCCGATACCAGAATGCGCCGTACGTCCGGAGGGAAAGGCGAAACGCCTTTTTCAACGCGAATGCGCAGTTCTTCATTCAAGGACATCAACTTTTCGGTGAAACGGACGGGTTCATCCATCAGCATGCACTGGTAAACGACAAGCGCGTCCAGCCCGCTGACGGGCGGCCGGTCCGCTCCCCGCAGTTCCGAAAAAGCCTGAAGCGCCGACCGTTTCCCGTTCATGACGCGCACGGCCTCTTCAAGCCGCGATTTTTCGAGTTTCCCGCCGGACAGGCTTTTCATTTCCTCCGTAAACCGTTTCACTTCGGCCAGCCATACCGCCCTGTCGGGGTCCTCCTTTTTCTGGGGCACCTCCATGACGTGGAAGTGAACCTTGCCCGCGAGAATGTCCCACGTCTTCTTCTTGGCATCGCATGTGGTTTCTCCCACGGCGATGTTCTTGATCGGCGCGTAGGGGCACGTTTTGGAGAAGGCCATGCCGAGGGTGGATTTCACCAGCGGGCATATATCGCGCGGAAACGTTTTTTCGGCGTACGGGATCGAAAAATTGGTGCCGCCGCAAAGGGGCACTGGAATCACGTCAAGCGCCATGGCGATTTCCTCGGGAACATAGATGCAGAACGTTCCCGCGATCTTCCGGCCCCGTTCTTTCGCATCGATGAGTTCCCTCACCCGCTCTCCGTGGGCGGCATGGATCACGTGGTCGAAATAGCCCATGCCCGCGGGCCTGTTTTTCTGGGTCAGCACGGTTTCACCGAACTGCCGACCCACGCTGTCCACCAGCTGCTGGTGGAGGTCGACATCCAGACCCATGTCCTTCCACATCTTTTTATAACCTGCCGGCATCATGCTCCTCCCTATTTCAAGGATGATGATTCTTTTTTCCCGGCCGCGATCAGGGCCGCGCCCAGCGCCCCCGTGATACGGGGCTCCTCGGGAACGGTCAACCGGACGCCGAGATCCCTTTCGAGCATGCGGACCATGGCCGCGTTCTTGGCGACGCCGCCTGAAAAAACGGCCTGGCCGTGCACGCCGACACGCTGGGCCATGGCGGCCGTGCGCCTGGAAAGCGATTCCATGACGCCGCGGACGATTTCCTCGCGCGTGCGTCCCTTCGAGAGAAGGCCCACGATTTCGGATTCGGCGAAAACCGCGCACATGGAATTGATGTCGGCCGATTTCTTCGCCTGCATGGCGAGGCGGACCATGGCGTCCATGGGAATTTTCAGGATTTCCGCCGTCATCTCCAGAAAACGGCCCGTGCCGGCGGCGCACCGGTCGTTCATGGCGAAATCCTGAACCTGCCCCTTGGGGTCCATGAGAATCGCCTTGCAGTCCTGCCCCCCTATGTCGATGATGAACCTCGCCTGCGGAAAGAGGAAAACCGTGCCCCTGGCGTGGCAGGTGATCTCCGTGACCGCCTTCTGTGCGCCGGGAAAAGTTTTTCTCCCGTATCCGGTCGAGACCGTGCTTTTGAGATCCTTTGTTTTCAGCGAATGCTCCCGGAGCAGCGCCTGAAACAGCATTTTGGCCCGGCGCGCCGGATTGGCGCCCGCGTCGTCAATTCGGTAGCCAACCGCCTTTCGGGCCTGCGTATCGAACAGCAGCGCCTTGATGGTTCTCGATCCGATATCCATGCCGCATGCGATCATCAGACGACGCTCACCTTTCCCCCGCCCTCCCGGGTCACGCTTCCCACGACCCGTGCGGCAAGGACGCCCTGTTCATGCAGTTTGTCGAGAAGGATGTCTTTCTTCTTGTTTTCAACCGATATCAACAGCCCGCCCGAAGTCTGGGGATCGAACAGCACGCGGGTCATGGCCATCGGCACCGAGGGATCCAATCGCACCCGGTCTTCGAATGAATCCGCATTGCTCTTGCCGAGAGGCAAAAACACGCCCTTCTCGGCCAGATCCAGCGCCTCCAGAAATACGGGAACGGAAAGACTCCTGATTTCAAAATCCGCTCCGCTTGCCCGGGCCATGATGGACGCGTGGCCCAGAAACGAAAACCCGGTCACGTCGGTGGCCGCGTGCACGCCGACGCGCCTCATCGTTTCGGATGCCGTCCTGTTGAGTGCCGTCATGGACCGCACCACCGTTTCCAGAACGGATGCATCCGCCTTCCCCTGGGTGGCGGCCAGGGTGACGATTCCGCCTCCCAGCGGCTTGGTCAGCACCAGCGCGTCGCCCGGCCTGGCCCCCGCGTTGGTGACGGCCTTTTCCGGATGGACGGCTCCCGTGACGGCCAGGCCCGCCCACAGTTCGGTATCGACCCAGGTATGCCCGCCGCACAGCACGGCTCCGGCCTCGTGTATTTTATCGCAGCATCCCCTTAAAACCAAAGCCGCATCGTCCGCGCCGAGCTTGTCCTTCGGGTATCCGAACAGAT
>JBFZEN010000279.1:0-3253 GCA_041306805.1 bacterium | reverse complement strand
GATTTCGAAAACGCCTTTCACTGGGCGCGACAGAAAAACGACGGACGGGTCCGAATGATCCAGCACGATCCCTCCTGAATAATGCGGTTCGCGTTCCACTTCTCCGTCCGGAGTTTTGGGGAACCACGGACCCGCGGGCGTGATTTCACGGTCCAGCCATTTTTTCCCGTCCCAGCAGGCGTAGTGGGTGCGGTGGTCGTTCTCGGAAGGAAGGCGTGTGTAGACGATGACGGGATTTCCCCGGCCGTCTTCGGCCACGTCCCAAATCCACGCCCTCACCTTGGTTTCGGACGCATCGTACACCTGATCGGCGCGGACGGGATCGACCGGAAGGGAAGACATGTCCGCGATCGGGGTTCCGTCTGCCCTGTAAAAGGCGCCGTTTCGGTAGCACATGTAATGGATGCCGTTTTCAGGCTCGTTGCGCGGGTGGCCGTCCGTGAACGCGATATGAATGCGGTCCCCGCCCCCGGAACCGATTTTGACATAGGGTCGTCTTTCTTTGTAGATGTTTTCAGGCATGATCAGCACGCGCCCCGGTTCCCACGTTTTGCCCCCGTCGGAAGACGTCGAGAAACACGGCTTGAAATCGATGCCGCGCCAGAAAAGAAAAAGGCGTCCGTTTTCCGCGGAGAGCTGTACGGGAACGGAATAGCAGAAATCCCTTCTCGCATCCACGGGATAGGCCGGATTGTCGTTCAGCGTTCCAAGCGGTTTCTCGGGCAGCCATTCGGTGATATCTTCCGGCCGGGCTGACATGCGCATAGAAAGGGGACCGTCCTGTCGGCTATGCTTCGAGTAGAAGACGAGAATGCGGCCGTCCTGCCTGACGAGGATGGAGGGATTGGCATGGTCGTCGGCTTCGAGTCTGGCGTGAAGGACGGCCGTATCCAATTTCATCGTTTCATAGTCCAACAACGCCACGATGATGTCACCGAAATTGTTCACCCAGCCGATATAGGCCGCCTTTTTGGCGCCTTCATGGTATACGGCGCGGGGGTCCGAGAACCAGCACCAGGCGCCGTTCCGCGTGACGGTTTGACAGCCTTCGCCGGGGGGGACGGCTTGTTTTCGAACCGGTTCCCCCGGTGATTGTTGAATGCAGAAAGAAGCGAGAATAACAGACAATACCGGCAGGCGTGTCTTGACGTATCTCATGGAAGCCCTCCTGATTTTCGAGATGTTCAAAGGTACGAACAAATCGGGGAAGGGTCAAGTGGAGGATTGGCCGCTTTTGTTGACAATGGGTTATGGATTGATTATATTATTCTTACTATCATAAAATCCCGGACAATCCTACAGAAGCCCGCGTCATGAAAAAAATTCTTTCGATGGCCGATTCCCGAAATCATGGCCGGCGACATCTTGATATAGAATGATAAAGCGGCAGGCGTCATTCGCCGAAAATCCGCGCACCGTATTTTAAAAGAGACATAAGAATGAAAACACGATTGCTCATCCTTTTTCTGTCCGCATTTCCCCTTCTCCTCCGGTCGGACGAAGCGCCGCTGAAGCTGTGGTACGACAAGCCGGCCTCGAACTGGAACGAGGCCCTGCCCCTGGGCAACGGGCGCATTGCCGCCATGGTTTTCGGCGCGCCGGAGATGGAACGTCTGCAGTTAAACGAGGAAACCATATGGGCGGGAGGGCCGAACAACAACGTCAATCCGGATGCCGCGAAGGCCATTCCCCAAATCCGGAAACTCATTTTTGCAGGCAGATACGTCGAAGCGCAGAGGCTGGCCGACGAAAAAGTCGTTCCTCTGGGAAACAGCGGCATGCCGTATCAGCCCGCCGGCAACCTGTTTATCCGCTTCCCGGGACATGAAAATTCGTCCGGTTACCGCCGGGAACTTGATATTGAAAACGCAGCGGCTTCGGTTTCGTACGAGACGGGCGGCGTTCGGTACAAACGTGAAATATTTTCATCCTTCACGGACCAGGTCATCGTCGCTCGCCTGACGGCGGATGCGCCGGGGCGCATCACCTGCCTCATATCCATCGACATGCCGCAGTCCGCTTCGGTGCGCAGTGAGCGCGGTCGAATTGTTCTGTCCGGCCTGTCCGGAGACCATGAGGGGCAGAAAGGTTCAGTCCGTTTCTGCGTTCTGGTCCATGTTGAAACAAAGGGCGGAACCGCCGCCTGCGACAGCGGCAGGATACAGATAGCCGGAGCCGATGAGGCCGTGGTGTTTATATCCATGGCGACAAATTTCAGGAATTATCACGACCTGGGCGGCGACGCATTCGGGAGGGCTGAATCTTTACTCGCTTCGTCCGTGAAAATGGATTATGAAACACTGCGGTCGAGACATGCGGCCGGTTACCGGCGACTGTTCGACCGGGTGCGGCTCAGTCTGGGTGCGACGGATTCAACAAGGAATCCGACCGACATCCGTCTCGCCCGGTTCAGGAATGGAAACGATCCGCAACTGGTTGAACTGTATTTTCAATACGGGCGATACCTTTTGATTTCAAGCTCCCAACCCGGAACCCAGCCGGCCAATCTGCAGGGGAAGTGGAACGAGCACATGCGCCCGCCCTGGGACAGCAAGTATACCATCAACATCAACACCGAAATGAATTACTGGCCGGCCGAGGTCACCCAATTGCCCGAAACGGCCGAACCCCTGTTCGACATGATCTTCGATTTATCCGAGACGGGAAAGCAAAGCGCCCGCGTTTTGTACGGCGCGAGGGGATGGAACGCGCACCACAACACCGACCTGTGGCGCATTACAGGCACCGTGGACAGGGCCTTCTACGGGTTGTGGCCGTCTGGCGGGGCCTGGCTTTGCCGGCATTTGTGGGAGCATTATCTTTTCACGGGCGACCGCGCGTTCCTTGAAAAAACCTACCCCGTGCTCAAAGGCGCGGCGGTTTTCTTCGCGGATGTCCTCCAGGAAGATCCCGTCCACCGGCGGCTCGTGGTCTGTCCCTCCATTTCGCCTGAGAACGCCTACCTCAGGCAGGGGGGAATCAACGTCTCCGTCACCGCGGGCTGCACCATGGACAACCAGATCGTGTTCGAGCTTTTTTCGAACGTCATCCGCGCAGGGGAAATACTGAAAAAAGACAAAGCCTTTTGCGACACGCTGTTTGCGTTGAGAAAGCGCCTGCCGCCCATGCAGATCGGGAGGCACAACCAGCTGCAGGAATGGATCGAAGACCGGGACGATCCGAATGACACGCACCGCCACGTGTCGCATCTGTACGGACTCCATCCGGGCTGGCAGATTTCGCCGTACAGGCA
>JBFZEN010000278.1:0-4714 GCA_041306805.1 bacterium | reverse complement strand
CCGGGAACAGCATCATCTTTTTTTTGAATTTCATGTTCTGAAAAAACATAACACCACTCCTTGTTTTCAACCTCAATTCTGGTTTTCGTCTCTATTCAAATGCATCCGTATGAAATGGCAGAGCGTCCCCGCATCCACTTTTCCCAACAGCCGCGCTTTTTCCTCACTGTCCCCGAACAGGATATACGTCGGCGTTCCGACAATGCGAAATTGTTTGACGAACGACCTCTCCTGTTCCTCGTCCATGACGCACACGTCCAGGCATGATCCCATCTCCCGGCGGACGTCGCAGATCACGTTTCTCTGCTCTTCCATCTCCTCCCCGCGATGCACGCAGGCCATGAGCAGCATGGATTTCTTTCTCCGGATTTCGGTTGAACGGGCCATAACTTCACCTGATTTGAAATTGATTTCCATTTGGGAAAAGAATTTTCATGATTTTATAGAAGTCAAAAGCAATGCCACAAAACACTGTGGGAATGGAGTGGTGCGTAGACTCTTGAAATTCAATGAAATAGGGGGATGCGCTTCCGATTGGCGTAAGACGGACGGCATTGGAAAAGTGTTCCATGTGACACATGCGTCATGAGACGGAAGTGTAACAATTGCGAAAAATGGATCAATTGATGCGGGATCAGAGGCGGACGATAAAATATTTACAGAAAAATACCAATGGCAGTCCATATCCTGAAAAAAATTTGACGTTTTGGGAATGACAGGTCACGGCTGTGGACGCCGGAACGGTGAGGGAACAGATCAGCCGGCGTTCTCGGTTTCCGGAATCTCGAATTCCTTCATTTTTCGATACAGGGTTTGCCGGCTCATATTGAGCAGCCGCGAGGCTTTGGCTTTGTTCCAGCCGGCCCTGTTCAAGGCCGAAAGCAGGGCCTGCTTTTCCCCGGCCCCGGATGCGGGTGCGCTGTCTTTGGCCTGTGCCTGGAATTCGGCCGGCAGATGTTCCATCTGCAGAATCCGCCCATGGCACAGCACGAAGGCGTGTTCCATTGCGTGCTCCAGCTCGCGGACGTTCCCCGGCCATGAATAGGTCATGAACAAACGCATGACGTCGTCTGAAACGCCTTCCACGTTCTTCTTGAACCGTTTGTTGAGAAGCGAACGGAAATGGTCGAGAAGCAGGGGTATGTCTTCGCTGCGGTCGCGCAGGGGAGAAAGCCTGACTTCGACCACGTTGAGCCTGAAATAGAGATCTTCTCGGAACTCGCCCCGTCTGACTTTCTCCTTCAGGTTGCAGTTGGTCGAGGTCAGGATCCTCACGTCCACCTTGATCGGCCTGGAATCGCCCACGCGTTCGACTTCTTTTTCCTGAAGCACGCGCAGCAGTTTGAGCTGAATCCGCGCCGGTATGTCGCCGATCTCGTCGAGAAGAATCGTGCCGCCGTCGGCCAGTTCGAAACGCCCCCGTTTGTCCCGGATGGCTCCCGTGAAGGCGCCCTTGACATGCCCGAACAATTCGCTTTCAAGCAGATTTTCGGACAGGGCGCAGCAATTGACCTTGATCAGTGGTTTGTAGGCGCGCGCGCCGCCGTAATGGATGGCGTCGGCCACGAGTTCCTTCCCGGTTCCGCTTTCGCCGGTGATCAGGACGGTGCTGTCCGTGCCGGCCAGATCCTCGATGAGCCTGTAAAGATCCAGCATGGACCTGTTCCGTCCGATGATGCTCTGGTACCGGTGACGTTCCTGAAGTTCGTTTTCAAGATCGGTGAGCCGGGTGATGTCCCTGATCACCATCACGGCCCCGATGAAAGCGCCGTGCTCGTCTTTCATGGGCGACGTTGAAAGAACCACGGTCTGGTCCCTGCGCTTCTCATGCCCGCAGACAATCCGATACTCGCGCACCGCCTTCCGTTCGACGATCGTCTCTTTCAACACGTCGCAGCAGATGCGGCTGCAACCGCCGGAACCCGAGCACACGGGCTTGCCCACGGCATGATTGAGAAACGGTCCGCAAATGGTTTCGATGGACTGGTTGGCCTCGATGACTTCCATGGAGGAATTCACGGTGACAATACCGTCCCTGACGTTCCGGAAAATGGTTTCCAGGTTGCGGCGGTATCTTTCCTTTTCGGCGATGAGGCGTTCCCGTTCGTCAATCAGCGCCTTGTGTTCGAGGGCGAGCGCGGATACCCGGAGCAGCGCGTCTTTCAAGACGGGCTTGGAGAGATAGTCGAACGCGCCCAGGCGCACCGACGCCGCCGCCGTCTCGAGATTGGGCTGGCCCGTCATGACGACAACGGGGCACCGCAGGCCCTTTTCCTTGACCTTGCCCAGAAGCTCGATGCCCGAATGCTTTCCCAGAAGGATATCGACGAAAATGAGGTCGAATGAACCGGCTTCGATGGCCGCCGCGGCGGACATGAGGTTTTCGACGGCCGTCACCTCGTGGCCTTCCGCAGACAAGAATTCCTTGAAGACGTACCGGATATTTTCTTCGTCGTCCACCACAAGAATGCGCGGGCTCATGCGGCTTCCCGCCTGGCCGGCAGGTCCACGATGACTTTGGTGTACTCGCCCTCCTTGCTCTCGATAAAAAGCCGGCCGCCGTGTTCCTTGACGATTTTTTGACAGATGCTCAAACCCAGCCCCGTCCCTTCACTGTGTTTGGTCGTGAAAAACGGATCCATGACCTTTTTCAGATTCTGCGCCGGAATGCCCTGGCCGTGGTCCTCGAATTCCGTCCGGATCGTCCGGCCTCCGTCTCCATCCGTGAAAACGCTCCGGATACGGATCATCTTGTCGGGATCAGCGCCCGGATATTTCTGGTTCAAAGCGTAGATGGCGTTATGGATGATGTTGAGAAAAACCTGCTGTATTTTGTACCGGTTGACGACGACGTCGGGCAGGTCCGCCTGCAGATCGGCCTTCAGTTCGATGCCCTGTTTCTGCATCTGGCTGCGGATCAGGCCGACCGTGTCGTCCAGAATGGAAGCCACGGCAGCCGGGCTCTTCTCTTCCCTGTCGTTGCGCGCGAACGCAAGCAGGTTTTTCACGATTCCGGCCACACGCTCGCCTTCCTGGATGATGCGCCGGGGGAGGTCCCCGGTCTCTTTGCCGTCCTCGATAAGCTGGGCGCAATTGATGATGCCGGTGATCGGGTTGTTGATTTCGTGGGCCACGCCGGCCGCGAGTTCACCCAGCGATTGCATGTGGGCGGCCCTGACCGATTCGACCTGAAGCGCCTTTTTTTCGCTGATGTCCTTCTGCAGCATCAGAATCATTTTTCTCCCGTTGACCCCCGAAAATGGGGAGCCGGTGATCTCGAAAACCCTTCCGTCGGGCAATACCGTTTCGAACGTCCGGATCCGGCCGTCATTAAGAATTTCCTGCAATTTTGAAACGTTGCATATCTGAACGCCGTGCCTGAGCGATTCTTGGCCCACGCGGCCGATTCCATCCCCGAACAGTTTCCGACTGATGTCGTTCTGATATTCCAACTTATAGGCGTCGTCGACAATGGCCACGCCTTCGCCGATGGCCGACAGGATGGACACGAACTTGTCTCTCTCCAGGCGTAAGAGGGCCTCGCCCCGCTTCTGCAGGGTGACCTCCCTGACGATATGGACGGCACTTTGGATCTGCCCGGTCTGGTCGAATACCGGATCGGCGGTCACCAAAAACCAACGGTCCCGATTGGAATCGTAGAACTCGATGGTTTCGCGGCGCTTGGTTTGAAGCATGATTTGAACGGGACAGCCTTCAATGGGGTCGTCGGAAGCGTGCAGCATCGAACAGCAGGTCTTGCCGGGCATGCCGGAAGAGGCCAGGCCGACGAAAGGCAGGGTTTGACTGTTGGTCTGTTCGATCCGGTTCGAATGGACATCGATGAGACTGACCCAGTCTGAAATCGCGTTGAACGTGCTTTCCCACCGGCGCTGGCTGGTCTCCAGTTCATTTTCCAGCCGGTGCTTGTAGAGTGCGATTTCAACGGCCCCCAGCAGTTCCCTGTCCTTGAGCGGTTTGCAGACATACCCGAACGGATCGGTGACCAGGGCGCGGCTCATGGTCTTGTCGTCCGCATGCGCGGTCAGATAGATGACGGGAATATGGTACATTTCGCGGATCCGCTGGGCGGTTTCGATCCCGTCCATGGGACCGAAGATCAGGATGTCCATCAGCACCAGGTCGGGCTTCAGCTGTCCGGCCTTTTCAAGGGCCTGCTGTCCCGAATTCACGATGCCCACGACGCGAAATCCGAAATTCTCAACCTTCGACTTGATGTCGAGGGCGATAATGACCTCGTCTTCGACAATTAAAATTTTTTCTTCACGCATGTCTTCCCCTGATCAGTGAATCATAGGGCACTCGTTTCACCCGTTGCGCCTGCGCGCCTTTTCGAATGCATTTCGCGGGCGCGTTCAGTCTGCGGACCGATTTTCGTTCCGGGGATGAATCCGGTCTTCCGCGTGTCTTTCCTTGAAAACGATCTTGAATTCGGTGCCCAGGTTCCTATGCACGGTGATGGCGCCGTCCAGCTGGTTTTCAGAGAGCAGCTTGACCAGGTACAATCCCATGGTTTGGGCCGAATCGGGGTCGACGGAATCAGGCAGGCCGATTCCGTTGTCGCCGACGATGAGCTCCAGGCACCCCGCGACGTCGGGCTGGAGCAAAACGCGCACCTCCCCGGCCCGTCCGCCGGGAAACGCATGCTGCAGCGAGTTGCTCACCAATTCGTTCACAATCAGGCCGCAGGGAATGG
>JBFZEN010000277.1:0-4690 GCA_041306805.1 bacterium | reverse complement strand
GCCTACCCGTGTCATTGCGATCGAATCGTCTCCCGCTATGGTCAGGTTCGCCGAAAATGAACCGCCCACGTAGATTGAATCCCCATCCGCTGCAATGGCCTTGACTTCGCCGTTGACCCCGAAGGCCAGGGCGTACCATCCCGAATTCCATCTGCCGATGCAGTTCATCATGACCGGATAATCAGGATCGTTGTCCTGAGTGAAATCACCCCCGATATAGACGTCGCTTCCGCTGATTGTGATGGCCCTCACCACGCCGTCCAGGCCCATACCCAGCTGCGACCAGTTTGAACCGTCCCACACGGCGATGTAATTCGCTTCGGCCCCTCCCGCTTCGGTAAAATTTCCTCCGACATAAACATCGGTTCCGTCGACGTCTATGGCATAAACCGCACTTCCGACAGCGCCACCCACACCGCCACCCATGTCATGCCAGTCGGCGCCGTCCCATTCCGCGATGTTGCTCACGGTTGTTCCTCCAGCCGACGTGAAATCGCCCCCGGCGATCACGTGCCCGGCGCCGTCAACGGCCAGCGCGTAGGGCGTTCCGTTCAGCCCCGTACCCAGCGATGACCAGGCACTGCCGTTCCATCTGGCGATATACGGAGTTGAGACGCCTCCGGACCATAAAGTCGAGCCGCCTATGTAAATATCGGTGCCTGAAACTGCCAGCGAATACAGATAGCCGCTTGTGCCGGGCAGGATGAACTGGGTGTCCCAGTAATCGTCATCCGCCGAAACGGACGGCGGGCTGAATGAGCTTGGTTTCTCGGTTGGAATGAAAACCGGATTGCCGTTCGGGTCCGTGATCATCCTGTATCCGGCAGGGTCCAGACTTCCTGAAAATCCGGAATTTAATTTGATCGTTCCATCCGGGTTCAGAAATTTTTCCAGCGGCTGCGTCGAAAACGGACCGCCATCCGACCCGTTCGAAAATGCGAATGAAGCGATGAAAATCAGGAGAAGGAGAATACGATATCTGCTTATCTTCATTTTCTTTTCTCCAAAAATGGTTTCCGCCTGTCTATGCGGTTTTTGGATGCCGGTGCTTCAAAATTAAACAATAATAAGCCTTGCCTTTTCCCCGCTTTTTTATATGCATAAATTATACCAGAAAATTCGAAATTGTTAATTTTTCTTAACATCATAAAATTAATAATAACAAATTATTATGACAGTCGAAAAAATTGGCTGTATTCTGGCAAATTTGAAAAGACTGGCATTTTTTGCCAGATACTGGCAAAATTTATTGCATTTTGAACATTTTGTAACAAATATGACGGCAGAAAAATATGCAAAATATTGTTTAACAATAGTTTATGTGATTTCCTGCGGTTTTTCTAAATTAAATGGGGGATATATTATGCCTTTATCAGTGATAAAACCGGTGATGAGTTGATGCGGCGTGACATCAAATGCCGGATTAAAAACATCCGTTCCTTCGGGTACGGTTTGAACGCCGAATCCCGAGGCGATTTCCAGAATATCCCTTTGCTCGATGGGTATATCCCGGCCCGATGAAAGGGAAGCGTCAATCGTCGATGTCGGCGCAGCCACGTAAAAGGGCACGCCGTGATGCCGGGCCAGGACGGCCAATCCGTATGTCCCGATCTTGTTGGCCGTATCGCCGTTCGAAGCGATGCGGTCCGCCCCCACGAGAACGCAGTCAATTTTTTTTTGCTCCAGAATGACGGCCGCCGCTGAGTCGCAAATGACCGTGACGTCAACGCCCGACTGCCTGAGTTCCCAGGCGGTCAGGCGCGCCCCTTGAAGCAGGGGCCGCGTTTCGTCCGCGTAAACCTTGACGGTCTTTCCGTTTTGCACCGCCTTATAGATGACGCCGAGCGCCGTACCAATGCCGGCCGTGGCCAGGGCTCCGGCATTGCAGTGGGTCAGCACCACGGCCTGCCGGGAAAGTAAGGCCGCCCCGTTTTCACCGATGCGTTCGCATGCGGCCCTGTCTTCATTCATGATCGTCCCGGCCTCGTTCTCGAGCCGGTCGCACAGTTCACGCGTCGATTGTCCGGTGTACGACCCGGCTGTCTTCCCCATCCGCTCCAGCGCCCAGAACAGGTTGACCGCCGTCGGCCGGGTCGAAGCCAGCATGGTTGCCGCCTGCTGTATGTGCCGTCTGAGTTCACGTACGTTTCCGGCCGGCGACTGCCGGGCGCCCAGCACCAGGCCGAAAGCGGCGGCCACGCCTATGGCCGGCGCGCCGCGTATTTTTAATCGGATGATGGCTTCGGCCAGTTCGGGAATAGTCGTCATTTCAATATGGCGGATTTCAGCGGGAAGGAGGGTCTGGTCGAGAATGCGGAGCCTGCCGTTTTCCCATGAAATGGAGGTGACGGGCACGGCTCAGCCTCCGAAGGCCTGTACCACAATGCCGCGTTTGCGGGAACGGTTGTCGCAGTCGATCAGAACGATTTGCCGCCGCCTTCCAGGGAGCATGCGTTTTTCCCTGAACGGAATTGGTCCATCTCGCGGGATTTCCCGAATGCCGCCTCGTACCGGTCGACGAACTGGTCCAGGGTGTATGAATGGCTTTGCGGACCTTCGGTTTCGAGCACCACGGTGGCCGCAAGCGATCCCATCCTCCCCGCCGTTTCCCATGAAAGGCCCCGGCTCATCCCCTTGATCAGCCCCGCCCTGAACGCGTCCCCCACGCCCGTGGGGTCCGCGATCCGTTTCGGGGGCGCCACCGGAATGGAATAGACCTGTCCCCGTGTTTTGATCTCCGAACCTTTTTCACCCAGCGTCACGATTAAGACCTCGGCCAGGCCGGAAAAACCGCTTTGGCCGAGACCTGTTTTTTTCATGAGCATCTCGCGTTCGTATTCGTTGACGATCAGAATTTTGACGCCCGCGGCGGCCCGCAACAGGTCTTTTCCCTCGAGACGCACGATCTGCTGGCCGGGATCGAATAGCACGGGTATGCCTGCCTCTTTGCATTCGGCCGCATGCTTCAGCATGGCTTCAGGGTCGTTCGGCGAGACCACGGCCAGGTCGATAGGACCCCCCGGAAGATCACGGATGGAAATCTCCCGCGCAAAACGCATCGCGCCGGTGTAGAACGAACAGATCTGGCCGCCCTTCCTGTCGGTGTTGGCGAAAAAGGAGGATGTGTATTCCTCCTCCACCCGTTTGACGCCCGAAATGTCCACACCGGCCTGTTCGAGGGCAAGGCCGTATTCCGTAAAATCCCTGCCTGCGGCTCCGACAAGAAGAGGCTTCTCCCCCAGCAGGGCGAGCGAATAGGCGATGTTGGCCGCGCATCCCCCGCGCTCCTTCTTCAGGGAATCCACCAGAAAACTGACGCTGATGGTGTCGAGCCGGTCGGTGAGTATGTGTTCGCGGAACAATCCCGGGAACTGCATGAGGTAATCAAACGCGATGGATCCGCTGACGGCGACTCGCAATGGGTTTCTCCTTGTTTCGAGATGAACAATTTAAATCTGCAATCTCAGATCGGAAGCCCTTTGAGGCTGTAGATCCTTTAGGATCGTTCATCTGAAATCTGACATCTCTGTTCTATGCATACTTTTTTCCCGAACTTGAAACTTGAAACCTGTAACCTGCAGCCCGGTTCACATTTTTTCAGGCTTCGAGATGCCCAGCAGATCGAGCCCGTTGGCCAGAACCGTGCGAACGGCCCTGCAAAGGGAAAGCCTGGCTTGCGTCAGGGGGGTGTCCTGCGTGACCACGCGCAGGGCCGGGTCCTGCTTTCCCGCGTGCTGGAACCGGTGATAGCAGGCGGCCACTTCCTCGAGATAGGTCGGTATCTTGTGCGGTTCGAACGACAACGCGGCTTCGTGCACCGTGCGCGGAAACGCCCAAAGCAGCTTGAGCAGCTCGAATTCTTCCGAAGCGGTCAGCAGCGACAGGTCCGCACGGACCCCCGACGGGACACCCTGCTCAAGAGCATGACGGAGAATGCTGCAGATGCGCGCGTGGGCGTACTGAACGTAATAAACGGGATTCTCGTCCGACTGGGTCTTGGCCAGCGACAGGTCGAAATTGAGGTGGCTCGACATGGAACGGTTGAGAAAGAAGTACCTCGTGGCGTCCGGGCCCACCTCGTCCATGAGTTCGTCGAGGGTCACAAAATTCGCCTTGCGCGTCGACATCTTCACCTTTTCCTTGCCCTCGACCAGGGTGACGAACTGATGTATCAACACCGTGATTTTCGATTGGTCGTAGCCGAGCGCTTTCAGCCCGGCCAACACATCCGGATAGGTGGCAATGTGGTCCGCGCCGAAAATGTCCACCACCAGGTCGAATCCGCGGTCCATTTTGTCCTTGTGGTAGGCGATGTCCGGCAGCCTGTATGTGGGTTCGCCTGTGGACTTGATGATCACCCTGTCCTGCTCCATGCCCAGCCTGCTGGTCCGGAACCATACGGCGCCATCCTGGTCGTAGGCCAGGTCTTTTTCGCGTAAAATCCGGACGACGGCGTCGATTTTTCCGGTTTCATACAGAGACTTTTCGTTGTAGAACACGTCGAACCGGATGCCGAGCCGCGCGAGCGTGCCCTGGATGTCGCGGAAAATGGTCGTCTCCGCGAGCTTCTGGAAATAGGAGAGGTCCTCCGACCGGGCCAGCGAGCTTCCTTTTTCTTCCACGGCCATCGAGGCGATGTCTTTGATGTACTCGCCCTGGTAATAATCTACGGGGAATTCCGCCTTCCCGC
>JBFZEN010000276.1:0-4712 GCA_041306805.1 bacterium | reverse complement strand
GACTGATGGCCTTCGCATTGTTGTTCATGGCTTCCACGGCGCCATTGTCTATGGGTAACTTCGCATAGGATAAAATGCCTTCTTCATGTGCGCGGAGCATCCATGCAAAATCACTCATCGGGTTGAGTATGGATTTTTCAACCAAATGTATCGTGTCCCTTAGCATGAGACACATACATTTTAATGGCTTTAAGGTACGGATCCCACATGTCACAGCATATGCCTATGATATTTTTAAGGTTACTTTCGTCCCATTCCTTGAAAAAGTGAATAAGGCTCTCGACATCCCGTCCTTCAAAACTCGCCAAGAGCTTTTTCTTGGTGAGATCATAAATATTGGTATGATACACATGCCCTTTTTTGCGACTGATTTCATCAATGCCCAAAATAGCGTCGTGTCCTATCCTGCGTCGAGACAACCCATACTGGACGGCTTGTTGAACGGAAGAATAGACTGCATTCCAGCATACACCGAAAAGCTTTCCCGCCACATCCATGGGAAGAACCTTGGCCCAAGTCGCCATGGCTTTGGTTATGGGTCTTGTCAGACCACTCTTTCCGTTGCTCCAGGGGATCTTCTCGACTTTTACTCCATGTTTTGTACAACTCACACGTGCTGGTCGATAATAAATAAACACCGGTATGTTCCACAAAGGGACATGTTTCCATTGACGTCGCTGAAGGCGATCACGGACTTTGAACTTCTTTCCACAAACTGAACATGGCAAATGACGGTGCCGGATCAGATCCAAATCGATGATAATTTACTTGTGGTCAAATAGAACCCGGTTTACTCGATGATCCTTGATTCCGATGGTCGATTTTATTATTTTGTTGATGAGCATGGGAGGTCCGGCGACTTGGTTTGAGTTTTGCCACTCTACAAGTTACAGGTATTTCCCATGCTTTTCAATACCTTATCCGTCTCTCCTTATGCACAGATTCGCATGAGGAGCCAAAATAAATAAAATTGGGTTATTAATTTATATTGTAATTGCTTTTCCTTAAATCATTAGCTTTGCTGATGGTTCCAGCTTCTCTTTCAGGAATTGGGCAGTAGTTTTGAAATATCTTTATTAAATGGAATACCTCCTATATTTCGAATTAGTTGATCCTAAATCATAATAGAAGGTGTGCTTCGACTACACAATTCTAATCTGATGTTTAGATCATAGATATCGCTCCACTGTTACCATTCAGGTTTTACTGTAATTTCGAATAGAGTTTCTGTCCTAGCTCCTTGGGGTTTCTTCCCTAAAGAGCAGCAGAATATAATATCCAATTTACTATTATTAAGGGCAGTCAGTAGGGCTGAATAAACAGTATTGACCTCTTCTGGATTATTTCGGAATCTAAAACCCATGCAATCCCAAAGAAACGAAGGAGAGGGATTAGGTATAGAAATTATTTATAGCCAAAACTGATCGTGGTATAACGTTCCGTTGGAAGTGAGCGTACCTATGATAGATTTCCTATATTTAAAGAATTTTCGTTGGCACTGCAGTTGGGAGATTTTTTTAGCCTAAAAAAAGATTTCCTCATGCCCAGATGGGGTATAACGCTGAAGGCCGACATGATCGATCGAATCACCATATTTCAATACACACACTTGTATAAAGTGTGACGAGATCATTTTGTTGATGTCAACAATATGATCAAAGTTACAAGCCACGCGCCCACGTGGGGCGCGACCGGACACGATGTCCGGGTGAAAATGTCCGGGTCGGTAATTGTCGGCCTACTCTTGCGTGCTATATGAACATTCTGCCCGTTTTAGTGCCCGAGTGGTTATCACTGAATATCCAACATGGCCCCGGGACCGGACTTTCTGACCAATCCCATTTCCTCAAAATGATTCAGATGACGCCGAGCCGTTCGGGAATCCACTTCCTGGGCATGGGCGTAGTCACTTGAGCGGGACCTCCCCCGGACCCCAGCCATCCAAGGCATTCCGCTTGTTGTCCTATCTGCGAAATATTGTTTTCATGTGCTTCGTGCTCGGAATTTATAAGACGTTACCCAACGTCGCTTTAGGGAGTGTGATACCAAAGGGTCTTTTATCAAACGATATGATTCTATTAAACCTCAATAAATGGATACAGGCGGCGGTTTCGCATCCCGTTTAAATGAGGATTAAACGATTCATTTGACCATCATTACTTTTTGAGCCTGTCTTGTATTTTCGGTCACCATCAGAATGAAGTAAACACCGCTGGATGCTCTCGATCCGGTCTCAGAGTTTCCGCTCCAGTAAACGTGGTAGCTTCCGGCGGGCTGGCGGCCGTTGAACAGCGTTTTCACGAGGTGTCCCAGCATGTCGAATACGGTGATTTTCACGTTCGTATCTTCAGACAGCCGGTAAGCGATATAAGTCTGCGGATTGAAGGGATTGGGATAGGCGTCCTCCATTTCCGTCGTTTCAGGAAGGGCGTCCACTTTCACCGGCAGAGAAGCGTGCACCGTGATTTTGCCCGTGGTGCTTACGTCGGACAGGCGATAGGCATAGTCTTTTCCTGATTCCACGTTCCTGTCCGTGAAGGCGTATTCCGTTCGGCTCGAGGTGTTGCCCCGCCCCCTGAGGGCGTCGTGGGTCCGATACGAGGCGATCTGAATCCACGCGTTTTTTCCCTCGGAGCGCTCGAGGATGAATCCCAGGTTGTCCGTTTCGCTTTCGGTGATCCAGTTCAGCGCTACGAAACGGCCCACCGTGCGGGCGCAAAAGGAGGCCAGTCCGACAGGCAGGGAGGCATCGCCGCCGGAAAGCGGGGCATTGGTGATGCTGCCTGAAAGCGTTCCATTGACCAAATTCAGGCTGCTGTTCTGCGAGAGGATCCCCTGCACCGCACCCGTGGCGTCCAGAACAGCGTCGCCGGTCAGGAAATAAGTGGTGTTATCCGTGGCAATGGCGCCGGAAAATCCCAAGAACGAAACCGATCCGCCGTCCCCCGGGTCCGCCGTAACGGTGGAACCCAACTGAGTATCACCGCCGAACGCCGCGTCGGCGGACGACCATAGTTTCAGGTTACTCAGGCCTGTTCGCGTGCCGTCGAGCCTGATCGATGCGGCCGTAAGTGACGCGCCTGTGACGTCTCCCGCAAGTTGAAAACGACCGAGAACCTGGTCCGCGCCGCCCCTGACCACGGCCGGCACGAAGGCGCTGCCGTCGGTGAAGGTCACGGTCGAGAGCCCTGTTCCCTGGATGCTGAAATTGTAGGGATTCTCGTTGCCGTCGTCGTTGGCGATGGAGACGAAGGCCGACCGCGTCCCGGTAGCGGCGGCGTCAAACGTGATTTGAAAGGTGACGGAACCGCCGGCGGATACGCTTGTTGGAGGCTGCGCGGTCACGGTGAAATCAGCGTCGCCCGTTTTCGACACGGCGTCCGGTCCCAGCGTTAAAGCCCCTGTGCCCGTATTCTGTATCGTGAAGGTCCTGACGACCGTCCCGCCCGCCACGGCCGCGGAACCGAAATCGGTGTGGTCCCCCGCGGACGGAATCGCGTCTCCGTCCACAATCGTGGCGCCGTTGCCCTGGACGTCGATTTCAGGGACAAGGGTGGTGAAATTCAGGACACCGCCGTAACTGGTCCCCGCCGAATTGACGGCATAAGCCTGAAAATAGTATTGGGTTCCCGTGGACAGCGGACCGACGGCGTCGCTGAAGCTGCCGGTTCCCGCTCCGATCGCGTGCTGACTGCAATAATCGGCGCCGATCGTCGGCGTCGTCTCGACGGAGGAATAGACGATCCCCCTTTCCGAGACCGCCGCGCCGCCGCTGGCCGAGACGTTGCCTCCCAGGGAGGCGGACATTTCCGCGATCAGGGTCGCGGCCGACGTGGTCACGGTGGGGGGAACGATGACGGACAGCGAGCCGCTCGTCAGGGCCGCGTTGGAAAAAACGGTCGAACTGGCTCCGCCGCTGTACGTCAAATCCGTTTTTGAACCGATGGTCAGCGTGAAAGTACCCGTGGCGCCGGACGCCAGGTCCGCCGTGATGAAATAATAGGTGCCTGAAGTGGAAATCGAGGAACTGAAACCGGAAAACGCGACGGTCGCGCCGTCGGACTGGCTGTTCAATTGCGTATCGCCGCCGGAATTGAAGGCGGCGTCGGTCGAGCTCCAAAGTTTCAGATTGGTAACCCCGGTCCTGGTGCCGGAAGCCGAAATCGTGACGGCCGTCAGGGAGGAACCGGCGATGTCGGCATCGAGAAAGAAACGGCCGATGAGGTTATGGTTGGTATTGGCGGTTGCATTTCCCGGTGAAAATGCGGATCCGTCGGTAAAATCAATTTGCGGATAATCCGCGATCGTAACCGAGGCAGCGCTGTTATCCGGATTTCTCCAGCCGGATGAAGGGCAGGTTGCCGCATCTATATGATCATAATTAAAATCTTCAGCCCCATGTTCATCTTTTAACTCATCATCGATATACCAGTAATGGTCAGTGGGATACGCCATGCCGTACTTACTGTAATAAAGCCAGTAATTTAAACTTTCATGTTTCCATGCAGGTTTTCCGTAATATTCACCAATCCACACATAAATCCCGTTTGCCCCGCCGGCATTCGAGACAATTTTATTCGGAGCGCTTGTGGCAGGCGTTGTAAAACTTTTAACCGTGCCATAAGTTGTTCCGTAAGTATTATATCCATATGCCTGATAATAATAAGTTACACCGGCAGTTAGACTGGATACCACTTCTGTATAAACTCCTG
>JBFZEN010000275.1:0-4174 GCA_041306805.1 bacterium | reverse complement strand
ACGGGATTCATGAATTTTCTGACAACAAAGGATTCGCTCATTTCGTACCTTGACTATTTTTTCATGGGAGGAAGCGGCATGTCGCAGGCCACGCCGCTCAGAGGGTATGACGACCCCCTGGTCAACGGTTCCTATTATAACGAAGGCGGCAAGACCATGTTCAAAACAACGATGGAATTGCGCTTTCCAATTCTTCCGAATCCCACCATGTACGGATTGTTGTTTGCAGAGGCCGGAAACACCTGGAGCGATCTCCGGCACACCGATCCATTCGACCTGCGGCGGTCCGCCGGTGTCGGCGCGCGGATATACATGCCCATGGTGGGCATGCTCGGTTTCGACTATGCCTACGGTTTTGACCATTACAAGGACGGGAATCGCTACGGCGAATGGAAGCCGCATTTCGTGTTCGGCAGGAGTTTTTAACACCGCCGGATCCGGGTCTGCACCGCATGAATCGAACGGGATTTTACAACATCATTTTTTCACAGGAGGAAATCGTGAATCAAAAGCACCAACGCGTCACTACGGGTATTGTTCTGGTATTGGGATTGGTGATTGCCGCCAGCAGCCAGACTCAGATGAAAATGGCCTACATCAATTCCCAAAAAGTGCTCGAATCGTACCAACCCTATCTGGACGTCCAAAAAAAGCTCGAGGCGGAAAATACGCAATGGGGGCAGGAACTCCAGAAAATGAGCGACCAGCTCAAACAACTGCAGGAACAACTCGAACAGCAGAGCCTGCTCTTGTCGGATGCGAAAAAGAAGGAGAAAGCCCAGGAAATCCAGAATCTGGCCATCCGGGCCCAGCAATACCAGCAGGAAAAATGGGGCGATCAGGGCGAAGCCATCAAACGGCGCAACGAATTAATGCAGCCGGTTTTCGATCAAATCAATCTGGTGATCAACAAGCTGGGGCAGGAAACCGGATATGATTTCATATTCGATTCCATCGGGGCCAATATCCTGTATGCCCCGGACAAGTACAACATCACGGACCAGGTCGTTGCCCGGCTGGCCAAGGAAACCCCGGCCGCGGCCGCGAAACCTGCGGGAACCGGGAAATAACGCCGTGCCCTTGCGGCTTGGCGAAATCGCTGAAATCACGGGCGGCGACCTTTCAGGCGATCCGTCTATCCTGATCACCGGCGTGGCCAAAATCGAGGAAGCCAAACCGGGGGAACTCACGTTTCTGGCCAATCCCAAGTACGCGAAACACCTGGGAGAAACCCGGGCCTCGGCCCTCATCGTTCCCGACGGTTTGACCGGAGGTTTCGACAGGCCGGTCATCAGGTCGTCCAATCCATACTTCGCCTTCATGAAGGTTGTTGCGGTTTTTCACCCGCCCAAGCCCCTGATTGAAAAAGGCATTCATTCCACGGCCGAGGTCGGAGAGCGCACCGAACTGGGAACGGACCTGTCCATCGGCGCGTATGCCGTGATCGGCAGGCACTGCCGGATCGGTCACAGAACGGTCATCATGCCGGGAGTGGTGATCGGTGACGGCGCGGTGATCGGTGACGACTGCATCCTGCACGCCAACGTCTGCATCAGGGAAGGGGTGGTTCTTGGAAACCGGGTTATCCTGCACAATGGAACCGTCGTGGGTTCCGACGGATTCGGATTTGCCCCGGACGGGGGAAAATACCACAAGATACCGCAGGTGGGCATTGTCGTGATCGAGGACGACGTGGAGATCGGTTCCAACACATCCATCGACAGGGCGACCCTCGGCGAGACGCGGATCAAACGCGGCACCAAGATGGACAATCTGATCCAGATCGCGCACAACTGTTCCGTGGGTGAAGATACGGTTATCGCCGCCCAGGTCGGCGTATCGGGGAGCACTTCGATCGGGAACAACTGCCGCGTCGGAGGCCAGGCCGGTTTTGCGGGCCACATCCGGGTCGGCGACAACACCACGGTGGGCGCCAGAGCGGGCGTGCTCCGTCCTGTCTCCGGAAACACCATGGTTTCGGGGTTTCCCGCGCGCAACCACAGGGATGAATTGCATGTTGAGGCCGGTGTCCGTAAGCTGCCCGAGTTGATGAAAGAATTCAAGCAACTGAAGGATCGCGTGGAGAAACTGGAACAGGAGTTGAAAAAGAAATGCTGAAGAACCAGAGAACCATAGCCAAGCCGCAATCGATGTCGGGCACCGGTTTGCACACCGGAAACAAGACGACCATCACCTTTAAACCATCAGGTCCGAATACGGGCATCCGCTTCAAACGTCTCGATATTCCCGATGCGCCCGAGATTCCCGCCGATATCGACCACGTCGTCGACAACAGCCGCGACACCACCATCGGCCTGGGCAAGGTGACCATACGCCAGGTGGAACACGTGCTGGCCGCCCTGTACGGCCTTGAAATCGACAACATGCTCATCGAAATCGATTCCAACGAACCCCCCGTCGGAGACGGCAGCGCCATGCCCTTCGTCGAAGTCCTGCAAAAGGCCGGTTTCGTCGAACAGAATTCGCCCAAGGATTTCCTTGAAATCCAGGAAACGCTGGCCGTGGAGGACAAGAACAAGGGCATCGACATGGTGGTATTCCCCTCCGACGAGCTCCGCATCACCTTTATGGTCGACTACCAGAATCCGGCTCTCGGCACGCAGTACACCTCCATGTATTCCCTGAGCGACGAGTTCGTGCGGGAATTCGCTCCTTCACGAACCTTCTGTTTTCTGCATGAAGTCGAAATGCTGCACGACCAGGGCCTCATCCAGGGCGGCAATCTGGACAATGCCGTGGTGATTGTGGACAGACAGCTGTCGGGCGAGGAGCTCAAAACCCTAGCCAAGCGGTTTGGCATCCAGGAAAACATCGTGCTCGGAACGAACGGCATTCTCGGCAACAAGACCCTTCGTTTTTACAACGAACCCGTCCGCCATAAGGTGCTCGACCTGATCGGCGACCTGGCCCTGCTGGGAGTGCCGCTGAAAGCCCACGTCATGGCCGCGCGTTCGGGGCACGCTTCGCACGTGGAGCTGGTCAAGCAGATACGGAAAGTGTACAAGAAAAAGCAGATCACCAGCAAGTACCAGACGAGGCCGACGCCAAAGGGTGTTTTCCTCGACATCCAGGCCATCGAGCGCATTCTGCCCCACCGCTTCCCGTTTTTACTTGTAGACAAGATACTCGACCTGGTTCCGGGAGAACGAGTGATCGGCGTGAAAAACGTGACCATAAACGAGCCTTTTTTCACAGGGCATTTCCCCGGACATCCCATCATGCCAGGGGTTCTGATCCTGGAATCCATGGCTCAGGTCGGTTCCATCCTCGTTCTCGACGCCATCGAGGAACCGGAAAAGAAAATCGCTTATTTCATGGGAATAGACCAGGTCAAATTCCGCAAACCGGTCATGCCCGGGGATCAGCTTCAAATCGAGGTCGAATTGGCCCGTTTCAGGCCGTCCAGCTGCAAGATGATCGCGCGCGCCTACGTGTCGGGTGAACTGGTGTGCGAAGCCGAACTCATGGCGGCGATTATAGACCGCTAAACAGGGAGGTTCTTTGTCCAGCATCCATCCAACAGCCATCATTGATCCCAAGGCGCGCATGGGCGGCGGCGTACGCATCGGCCCGTATTCCATCATCCAGGGCGACGTGGAAATCGGCGACGGCACCCAGATTCAATCGCATGTTCTCGTCGCGGACGGCGCCCGCATCGGTAAAGAGTGCCAGATTTTTCACGGCTCGGTTTTATCGACACTGCCCCAGGACCTGAAATTCGCCGGCGAGGAAACAACGCTCGAAATCGGCGACCACACGGTTATCCGCGAGTTTTGCGACCTGAACCGCGGAACCAAGCACCGGGGAAAGAGCAAGATAGGCAAGAATTCCTTTCTCATGGCCTACACGCACGTGGCCCATGATTGTTTTCTGGGAGACAGAGTCATTTTAGCGAACGGCGTCCAGCTCGCCGGGCACGTGACCGTCGAGGATTGGGTGACCATCGGGGGGCTGGTGCCCGTGCACCAGTTCTGCACCATAGGACAGCATTCGTTTATCGGTGGAGGATTCCGCGTCGTCCAGGACGTGCCGCCTTATATACTCGCGGCGGGCGAACCGCTTGCATTCAAGGGGCTGAACATCATCGGCCTCAAGCGAAGGAATTTCACACCAGAGACCATTCTTCATCTGCGGAAATGCTACCGCCTTCTCT
>JBFZEN010000274.1:0-4145 GCA_041306805.1 bacterium | reverse complement strand
TCGGGATTCGTTTCAGCCCGGCCGCATCGGGCAGCCGGAGCGCCTCCCTGAGCATATCCAGCAACGATCCGGACGAGAATCCCCTGACGGTTGGCCTGTCAGGCACGGGAGGCGGCGGTTCCGGCACGCCCCAGTGGCAAAAAGTAACCTCCCTGGGCCAGGGCGAGGTGACCTCGCTGGCCGTCATGGGCAATGCCGTTTTCGCGGCCACGCGGACGGGCGGCGTGATCCTTTCCACGGACGGTGGAACCGCGTGGAACTCGGCCAACGGAACCATGACCAATCTCGACGTGCGGGCGCTGCTGGTGAGCGAATCGAGGGTCTACGCGGGCACCTGGGGCGAGGGGGTTTTCTATACGGACGACAAGGGCGCGCACTGGACCCAGATCAAGACGGGACTGGGCAACCTGTACGTGACCTCGCTCGCCGTCGATCCCCCCGGAATCGACGGCTGGCAGCGCCTTCTGGCGGGAACATGGGGAGGCGCTTATCTGAGCACAAACCACGGCCAGACATGGACCGGGGCGAATACCGGCATGACCGAGACGCATGTCCGTTCGGTTCTGCTCAAGGGATCGCAATGCTTCGCAGGCACCATCAACGGCCTGTTCCGTTCATCGGACGGCCAATCATGGACCGCAATAAACAGCGGCCTCACCAACACCGCCGTCATCTCGCTTAGGCGGAGGGGAATCAACCTCTACGCGGGAACGGACGGCGGCGGCGTCTTCTTCTCCGTGGACGACGGGGACTCGTGGATAGGCTATTTCCTGAACCAGGATAAATTCATCGTGCCCGACATGGCCGCATTGGGCACCGCCCTGTTCGTGGGAACCTGGGGCACGGGCGTGCTGAGAATCACCGAACTCGAGGGAAACGACCACATGGAAGAGGGACTGACGGAGATGAACGTCCGGTCCCTGGCTGTGGCCTGCGCGGACGGGTCCAGCGGCCAATGGAAAGTTCTGGCCGGAACGCAGAACGGAAACGTCTGGGCCTGGCCGCTTGAAAAGGAGTACGCGATCGTGGTCGACGGCGAGAAGGACGCCTTTTATGGCGGCCTGTCGGGTCCATCCGACGGTTACCTCCAGCTCCGCTCCTATGCGTGGAACAACAACGGCAAGCCGGACAATGACAACGACCTTTCAGCCAGAATTTGGACTGCCTGGGACGACGAATGGTTCTACCTGTACGAAGAGGTCAAGGACAACACGGTATCGGGGAATGCGCCGGCTGTCTGGGAGGAGGACTGCGTTGAACTCATGTTCGATCCCCAGCCCTCGGACGTGACGGTCAATTCCGTATGGAGCACACGCCTGACGGCATTGGACCAGGCCACGGCTTCCGTCTCGTCCTGGGACGACATGAACAACATAGGCCAGAACGCCTGGAGGCAATGGTGCAGAAAAACCGTTGCGGGAGGATACGTGCTGGAACTGGCCATCCGGTGGCAGGCGATCACCGGGAACGGGGAAAAAATCACGCCCCAGGCCGGAACCCAGTTCGGCATGGCGGTCAACCAGCACGACAACGACGGCAATGCCAAACGGGACGCCACGGTACAATGGGCCGCTGTGCTGAACGACTCGGTCTGGAACACGCCGAAATACCTGGGCACGGTCAAGCTCCTCGCGGACGGCAAACTGCAGTTCATTGCCTCCAACAAGATGACGGGCGTGACGAATCCCGTGCCTTATGACGGATCGGACTACACGCGCACCGGCGTGGCGGACGCTTCGATGGGTTCACCCAACGCTTTCATCCTGATGCAGAACTTCCCCAATCCGTTCAATCCTGAAACCGCGATAACCTACACCGTGGCGAGGCCGGGCCGGGTCAAAGTGACGGTAAGCGACCTGCTCGGGCGCGAGGTGGCCATGCTGAGGGACGGAATGGAAGCGGCGGGGACGCACACGGTCCGCTTCGACGCGTCGCGTCTGCCGAGCGGGGTCTATGTTTATCGGATCGAAACCGCGAATTGTATTCTGTCGAAGAAGTTGATGCTGATGAAGTAGCCGTTCGCCTGCGACCCGTCATCAAAACCCTCCCTGGCGCTACCGCCGGGGAGGGTTTTTCATTCACGAGTAAACGACCACACGCGAAGCGGGTCGCTTTTGTGGACGGTCAAAAGCCGCCTACAAAATGTTTATGCTGGAATAGTGAATCAGAGTGGCCCGGCTTCCTCCCAAGGCGGACTTTCCTCCGGTTGAAAACGGACGGAAACGATGCCTGGAGCGAAGAGCGCGGGGGAATTTCCGGGCTGTTCCTGGCCGAAATAGCGCCATGGACCATCCTGCGAAAAGACGGGATTGGAAAAAAAGAACCAGCAAAACGGCGATAAGGATGCGTTTTTTCATGATCGGAGCTTCCTGCCCTGTTGATCACGGGATGATTCTGGTGCGGCGCACCACCAGGATACGCCGCGCCGGCTGTATTGATGAAAGTATTTCTTTATACGATTTCCGGATCAAAAAATCAATATTTTATTGTCGTTGAGACCGGGCATACGATCAATTTTCTAGTGGTATAATAATTGCATAAATTTAAGTAGTAAAGAATTAAAAATAAATACTTGCATACAATTTTAAGCTATTTATAAATAATAACTTGAGTTGTTTTTCTTCAAATCCATTTCATGATTTTTTAAAAAATGGATTCAGTAAAACAGCATTCATGGATTTGTCATTTATGAATAAAAAGCCACATTTGTGGAAAATTTTTCCTCTGATCATTCTTTCCTTTTTTTTGGCCTGTTCCAATAGCGGGAAAAATGGAAATCCCGGATTCGAAATCCGGCCGCACCGTTTTCAGGCCGTCCGTTTCGATCCCTCCTATTACTACAACCGCGGCCAGGGAGTCCAGGAACTGTGTCGGGAACTGTCCGTCCGCTGGCGTCAGGCGGGCATCAACGCGGTGTACGTGAAAGCCTATGATCCTCTTTACGGAGCCGTTTACCGTACGAAATACGGCCTGAATCTCGAAACTGATTTCGGACGCCTGGACCTGATGAAACGGCTCATCAAGGCATGCCACGGCGAGGACATTCTGGTTTACGCCTGGATCCCGGCCTTTTTGCACAAACAGGCCTGGGAAGCCCATCCGGAATGGCGGGTAAAGAAAAAGGACGGCGACGATTACCGGACCGCCGCGGATCAGTACCCCCTGTGCGCCCGCCATCCTGAATACCGCCGATGGTGGTGCGGTTTCGTGGATGAATTGCTCGAAAAATGCCCCGATGCCGACGGCATCGACATCGGCGAACCCGTGGTGAGCTGGAAGGAAGGGGAAGGGTGTTTTTGCGGCGCATGCGTCAAGGCGCACCGGGAACAGAAAACGAGCCGTCCTCAGAGCGATTCCGAGGCATTCAACCGAGTCCGCTCCGAGCCCCTCACTTCCCTTCTTACGGAAACGGTCCGGAAGATTCACTCGAAAGGCAAAAGCGCTTCGGTCACCTCGGTGATGACGGCCCGCAGGAACGGCACGCTCTATTCCCCGCTGGAACAGCGCGGCATCACCGGTTTTGATCTCGACGCGGTTCTCGATTCGCCGGACAAACCCGACGTTTTCAACGCCGAAATCATATGGCAGCAGTTCGCCAGCGATTATCGCGATACCCTGAATTTCACCCCGTCCTGGACATCCGAGGCCGCGGCCGAGGCCGTCAGGCAGGTCGCAGGCCGCGCCAATCTGGTCGTGCACGTGGAGCTGACGCCTCTGGGCACCGTGGCCGTTTCCAATGAGCGGCTTTTTGAGGCCGTCCGCGCCGCCGTGGACGGAGGAGCCTGGGGAATCGATTTCTATGACACCTTTCAGGCCGACACGTCCGAAGCGTGGGACGGCATAGGCACGGCGCTCGAACACATCCCCGTAAAAACCGTATCTGTGTATTACGACCCGGACGGCGAGAACGACGCGAGGCAGCTCGAGGTGCTGCTGAGACATTTCCGGACCGAGACGACGCTCGTTCCGCTGCACGATGCCTTCGGCGGCCCGGACCACCCCGGCGCCGATGTCGTTTTCTATGTCGGTGAAACGGTCCGCGATGAACTTCCGGGTGTTTTTCTCAATTTCATCCGGAACACGGATGCGACGGTGTGCTGGATCAACCACAATTTGCCGCTCCTGGGAGAAGCCTATGCCCTGAA
>JBFZEN010000273.1:0-15681 GCA_041306805.1 bacterium | reverse complement strand
TATTTTTCAAATCTTAAATAAAAAACGGAGGTCAGCAATGCGGCGTTTAACGTCATGGTTCATTTTGGCGGCCCTGATTGTCTCGGGGACGGCTTCGGCCCAGGTGAAAAAAGCGGATTTTTCTGGAAAATGGCTCGTCAATGAAGAAAAAAGCCAGGCCGGCGAAGGCCGCGGGCGCTTCGGCATGGCCCGCGCGCTCAACGTGGTTCAGGATACGGCCAAGATCGTCATTGAGCGAATCTCCACCGGACGGGACGGAGAGGAGAGAAAAACGTCCGAAACGCTTACGTTGGACGGCAAGGAATGCGAAAATACCTTGTTCAACCGGACGAGAAAGTCCAACGCGGTTTTTTCAGAGGACGGCAAAGCGCTCACCATCTCTTCAAGTTCCGTGTGGGAACGCGACGGCGAAAAAATGGAGCTGAAAGGCACCGAGGTCTGGAAGCTGTCAGACGACGGGGACGTCCTTTCGATCGATGCCGCGTCCACGTCCCCCATGGGAGAACGCAAGGCCGTATATGTCTATGACGGGGAAAAACCGGCTGTCTCAACGCCCTAGTTCCGCACCTTTTTTCAAAATGGAACACGGATTTGCGGCAGATAAAAATAGTATGTAACACCATGACAATAATCAGTGTTAATCAGCTCTTCTGATCCGCTTTATCCGTGTTCCATTTTTCCGTGTTTTACGGCGGTACGGCCCCGTATTTGCAGCCAAATACTTCTTGATTTTCTCATTTTTTCTGGGTATTCTGTGGCGATAACAGGAACGAGGTTGTACATGATCATCGCTGTTCGGGTGGAAAGAGTCACCCTGGACACATCCAATAACCGGTTTGTCGTCATTTTAAAGGACGACATTTACCATCGCTGGCTGCCCATCGTGGTCGGGCCCGCCGAAGCCCAGGCCATTGCCCTCCAGCTTGAAAGCGTCCATCCGCCGCGGCCCATGACGCACGACCTCATGAAAAGCATGCTCGAATCCATGAAGGCCCACGTGGCGCGCGTCATCGTCAGCGAGTTGAAGGAAAATACCTATTATGCCGTCATCGACGTCAAGCAGAACGGGAACCAGAGCAAGATAGACGCCAGGCCCAGCGACGCGATCGCCCTCGCCCTGCGCACCAGCGCGCCCATTTTCGTTGAAGAAGACGTCATGCAGAAAGCGGCCATCTCCGAGGAATTGCTCAAGCAGGAACCCTCCAATGCGGCTGAAGAGGTGCAGAACCTGACCAAGGAACTCCAAAAAGCCGTGGAAGAGGAAAGATACGAGGACGCGGCCCGGATCAGGGATATGATCAACGAACAACTCCAGAAAAAGAAAACACAGTAAACCCGGCCTTCCCCCCCATTCCCTTTTTCAATACGCATTCCAAAACGGATTTCCATGCGATTCTTCATTTATTGTTTTTTTCGAAAACAGCTCAACCCTTTTCCGCCATAAAATATCTAAATGGTTGGCTTTCCCCGGGTGAGCAACTTCACCACTTTTCAGTCTCGTCGATGCCGGAACTAAAAATTTATTGATAAAGATAAAAATTGGCATTATATTTACTACCAATATGATAGGATTAGTAGTGATATGCTAAAATTATCCACAAAAGGACGTTATGCGGCAAGGGCGTTGCTCGAACTGGCACTTCGGCAAAGCGCCGAGCCGGTGCTGCTGCGCGAAATAGCCAAGAGCCAGGAAATGTCCGAGAAGTACCTCGAGCGCATCATGTCGGCCATGGTCTCGGCCGGATATGCGCAAAGCCTCACGGGCAGGCACGGCGGATTCATTCTGTCCAAACGGCCCTCGGAAATCACCTTGGCCCAGGTGCTGGCAGCGGTTGAGGGGCCGGTCAATCCCGTCCCCTGCGTCGGGAATCCGAAGTCTTGCGGCCGTTCCTCGACATGCGCCGCGCGCGACGTCTGGACGCGTCTCAAGGAGTCCGTCACGTCGGTTCTCGACTCCGTGACACTCGAAGACCTGGTGCATATGCACCACGATAAACAGAACGCCCCAGGCGGAACCATGTACTACATTTAAACCGTCGCATCGTGAAGCACACTCCGAAATCATCTCAATCGACGGTACATCCGGAGAACCCAAAATGAAAATCGCCGGCAACATCACCGAACTCATCGGAAACACCCCCCTCGTCCGGCTGGGCAGGCTCGCCGCCGGATTGCACGCGGTCATTCTGGCCCAACTCGAATTCTTCAATCCCACGGGCAGCGTCAAAGACCGAATTAGCCTCGCCATGATTGATGACGCGGAAAAATCGGGCCGGCTGAAGCCGGGCGGCGTCATCATCGAATCCACCAGCGGCAACACCGGCATAGGCCTGGCCGGGGTCTGCGCGGTCCGCGGCTACCGGCTCATACTCACCATGCCCGAAACCATGAGCGTGGAAAGACGGAAAATCATGAAGGCCTTCGGCGCCGAAATCGTCCTGACGCCGGGGGACCAGGGCATGAACGGGGCCGTGAAAAAAGCCGCGGCCCTGGCCGATGAAATCCCGGGCGCTTTCATTCCTATGCAGTTCGATAATCCGGTGAATCCTGAAATCCACCGCCACACCACCGGTCCTGAAATCTGGCGCGACACCGGCGGGGAAGTGGATATGCTCGTAGCCGGGGTGGGTTCGGGGGGCACCATCACGGGCGCGGGAGAAGCCCTCAAGCGGAAGAAACCCTCCGTTCAAGTGGTGGCCGTCGAACCGGACCGTTCCCCCGTTCTTTCGGGCGGAAGCCCCGGCAGGCACGGCATCCAGGGTATCGGCGCGGGATTCGTGCCGGCCGTGTTCGACCGGAGGATGATCGACCGCATCGAACGCGTGACGGATGAAGACGCCGCGCGATGCGCGCGCGATCTCGTCCGGAAAGAGGGCATTTTTGCGGGCATCTCGTCGGGTGCTGCCGTCTGCGCCGCCCTGCGCATTGCGAAGGAGAAGGAAAGCGAAGGCAAGACCATCGTCGTGATTTTGCCGGATCTGGGGGACAGATACATCTCGACGGATTTGTTTGATCAATAGGTTTTAAGTATTAAAAAAAACGATCTCGGATTTCAGATTTCCGATGTCAGATTTCAGACCACAGGTGCTTTCGCATCGGTTGTGTCAGATCTGTGATCTGAGATCATTATTATTTTTCCAAAAAAAAGACCGAAAGGATAAATGCATGGCCAAAACCATCGCCGAAATCAACGAGAAGATCAGGAAACGCAAAGCCGTGGTCGTCACGGCCGAAGACATGATAGGCATCGTCGCGGACGAGGGCGTTTCGGCGGCCGCCCGGAAGGTCGACGTCGTCACCACCGGAACGTTCGGCCCCATGTGTTCGAGCGGCATGATGGTCCACATCGGCCATGCCAGGCCCAAGATCAAGCTGGGCGGGGGAAGCTCTCCCCCCTGCTCAACGATCCGTATTACCGGACGATCGGAATCGGGACGCGCATCTTTCTGGGCGGCGGTATCGGGTATGTGGCCTGGAACGGCACCCAGCACAATCCCACGGCGAAAAGAAAGGACAACGGCGTTCCGCGCATGCCGGCAGGCACACTGGCCGTGACAGGCGACTTGAAACAGATGAAACCGGACTGGCTTAAAGGCGCCTCCTTCCGGGGATACGGAACTTCCCTGTGCGTGGGCGCGGGCATCCCCATTCCCGTCCTGGACGAGGAAATGGCCCGCTTCACCTCCGTCAGGGATGGGGACATTTTAGCGCGGATCGCGGAATACGGCAAGGCGTATCCGGAAGGCGTTCCCTGCAGCCTCGGCGAAGTATCCTACGCCGAATTGCGGAGCGGGAAAATCCGGTTTGACGGCAGGACCATTCCTGCGGCCTCGCTTTCGAGCTATGCCAAGGCGGTTGAAATCGCCTCCACCCTGAAGGCGTGGATCGAGAAAGGAGACTTCCTTCTTTCGGAACCCGTGGCCCCCCTGCCGGGCGCGGGAATCCGGACTCGGCTTCGTCCCGCTGAAGGAAAGACCGTAAAACGGATTTTCCGCGAAAAATGAAAAACAATCCGAACCATTGATCAAATATCGATATCAATGAAGTTTCGGATGCGGAAAAACAGGCCGCCTTAAAGGCGATCCTGAAGGGTACAGAACGGGATCCATGAACGAGGCCTTGGCCGCCTGAAACATCCTGTCTTGTTTCTTTGCTTGAGGGACACGCAAAGAACATACGCCAGGAACGGCAAAAACAAAGCCCGTACCGTTTTTGCGGTACGGGCTTTTCAATTTCAAGTTCAAGCGCTTGCCAAACCGGCAAAAAACCTATTTGAGCAGCAGCATTTTCTTTGTTTCTGAAAAGCGATCGGTTACGATCCTGCAGTAATAGATTCCGCTCACAAAACCGGAAGCATCCCATTCGGCCGTAAACGTGCCCGCATTCATTTTTTGCGATATCAGTTGTGTCACTTCCTTCCCCGCGGCGTTGAATATTTTCAGAGTGACCTGGGCGGCCTCCGGAAGCGAAAATCGGATTGTCGTTATCGGATTGAACGGATTTGGGAAATTCTGCTCCAATGCATAACCGCCCGGCATGCCGGCGGCATCTTGATTGACCCCGGTGGCAAACACCCTTATGGTGTTCGAATGGACGCTTGTTCCGCCGTCATTTTTTGCCCTGACGCGATAGTAATAGGCGGCGTTGGCATTCAGACCGGAAATCGGATATTTCGTCACATTGAGCACATCCTTGTTATTGAATCCCGCCACAAATCCTGAAAAGGTACTGCTCGTCGAAACATCCAAAAAATATCCCGTGGCATCGGCGACCGCGTTCCAGTTCGCGGTGAAACCCGTCTGAGCCGCGAGGGACGTTGCGGCCGTGGCCACCGGCGCGGCGGGAGCCCCGGCCGCCGTGGTGAAATTCCAGGCCCCGCTGTACGCGCCGAACCGGTCGGCGTTCACTGCGTACACCCGCCAGTAGTATTTCTGCCCCCCTGAAAGGCCCGTGATCGCCTTGGTCGTGTCGGTGGCGGTTGAATCTTTCTTGACCAGGGTGGTGAACTGATCGTCATTGGATAATTGAATGATATATTTCACCGCATTGACGGCCTTGTTCCACTTGAACACAACGTCCTTGGGCTGATTCAATCCGTTTAAGACGGGCGATACCAGCTGCGGCCTGATCGCCAGATCGATGATCAATGAATCTTTTTCCGTCCCGTAATCCGGAAAGGTGGAAGAGCCGCTGATGAAAAAAAGCAGCTTCATCACGTAGAACCCCGGCACCGCATTCTGCGAAGAGAATAAGGTCAGATCGGCGTCGTACTCGTACATGGTGATGGTGGTTCCGTAAATTTTATAACTGTACTTGTAGACCTTGTCGATTCGATAATCGACGAAAGCGGGTTTCTCGATTAATGTGCAGCGGTAAAAAAGAACCGGCATGGGCGCGGCGGAGGCCATGGGATTGATGGTGGAATAGACTTTAACGGTATCCGCCTTGTCCATTGCCACCCAGTCGTACCCGTCCAAAACGCGCTGCCCCTTGGCCAGCGGTGCCTTTATCGTGTCAGCCTGTTGCGCCGCGGTAAATGAGTAGCTGAACGCCATCCACGCGTAAAACCATTTTTTCATGATTCCAATCCTCCCTGATCTGGTCCGTGAAACCGCGCTGCGTGTCCGATTCCGGCCCATTCCCGTGCGGTTTCGAAATCCGAATGAGGTTCTCCTGCTGCAAAGGAAGCGTAATATGATCAAATCACGCAAATTTATCAAGCAATTTGTTAATTCTTGACAAAAAGAGTAGGTTTTTATATATTACGGCATGTCCATGCGGCTTTCCACACGCGGGCGTTATGCCATCAGGGCGGCCTCGAACCTGGCCGGACGGAAAAATGACGGCCCCGTCGCGCTGAAAACCATTGCCAGGGAAGAGCACATTCCGCCCCGGTATCTGGAACAGCTGATGAACCGGCTGCGGCGCAGCGGCATTCTTCAAAGCAGCCGCGGTCCGGGCGGCGGGTACAGTCTGACCCGGCCGCCGGCCGACATCACTCTGGGCGAAATCGTTTCGGCCATTGAGGGCCGGGTGGCCGTGGCCGGCTGCGTCAAGCCCGACCGCCGCAAGAACTGCAGGATCGAGAACACGTGCGCCTCCCGCCTGTTCTGGGCGAACCTGAGCCGCATGATACAGGCCGTCATGGACAGCGTCACGCTTCAGGAACTGATCGACGGCAATTGGCAGAAAAAAAACATGTCCGCCCTGTTTCAAGACTGGACATTGCCGTGAGCCGGACGAATTGATGAAACGCATCTACCTGGACTACGCCGCCACCACGCCCGTAGACCCCCGCGTCCGCGCGGCCATGGAACCCTATTTTTCGGAGGTGTTCGGCAATCCGTCCTCCATCCATTCCTTCGGCCAGCAGGCCCTTGCCGCGGTGGAGGACGCGAGAAAGAGTGTGGCCGCATTGCTCGGCGCCGATGCCGGTGAAATCGTATTCACAAGCGGCGGCACCGAGGCCGACAACACGGCCATTCTGGGAGCCTGCCAGGCGCTTCGCCGGAAGGGCGGCCACGTGGTCACGGCGCAGTTCGAGCACCATGCCGTGCTCCACACCTGCCGTTTTCTCGAAAGCCGGGGATATGGAGTCACCTATGTGCCCCCCGGCCGCGACGGCATCGTGAGTCCGGACGACGTCCGCAGGGCCATGACGCCTGAAACGGTTCTTGTCACGGTGATGCACGCCAACAACGAGATCGGAACCCTTCAGCCGCTCCGCGCAATCGGAGCCGCGGCCAGGCAAAAAGGCGTGTTGTTTCACACGGATGCCGTGCAGACGTTCGGACACCTTCCCGTGCGCGTGGACGAGATACAGGCGGACCTGCTGTCTCTTTCCGCCCACAAGTTGTACGGTCCGAAGGGCGCCGGCGCGCTGTACATACGCAAGGGAACGCCTCTGAACCCGTTGATGCACGGCGGCGGCCAGGAAAAGAACCGGCGCAGTTCCACGCACAACGTTCCGGGCATCGTGGGGCTGGGAAAGGCCTCCGAACTGGCCGCGGCCGCGATGGAAGAAGAGCGCGCCCGCCTCATCACGCTGCGGAACCGCATGCTCGACAACCTGAAACGGAACCTGGATGGGATGCGGCTGAACGGGCATCCCGACCTGCGCCTGCCGAACAACCTGAACCTTTCCATGGACGGCGTCGAGGGCGAATCGCTGCTTATGCGCCTCGACCTCGAAGGCGTCGCCGTTTCTTCCGGATCGGCCTGCAGTTCGGGTTCCGAAGAGCCGTCGCACGTGCTCCTGTCCATCGGCCTTTCGAAGGAGCAGGCGCGCGGAAGCGTCCGCATCACCATGGGCCGCTTCACGACAGAAGAGGAAGCCGACCGCGCCGCGGACGTTCTGATTCAGACCGTCCGCGACCTGCGGAGCCTGTCGTCGGGACGGAAATAGAAGCCTGCGCCGTTTCGGGCCGGATCATGATTCACGATGGATATGGTATGGCCGCTTTTCGTGCCCGTCCGTGTTTCTCCGTGGTAAAAAAAAGGATGGTAACCCGACTCCATGACGCCTAAAGAAGAACTGGTCCGGCGCATCCTCAGCCTGAAAAAAGAGAAAAATGCGCTGCTTCTGGTGCATAATTACCAGCTCCCCGAAATCCAGGACATCGCCGACGTGCTGGGCGATTCGCTCGATCTCTCGCGCAAGGCGGCCCGGGCGGAAGAGGGCGTCATCGTATTCTGCGGCGTGAGGTTCATGGCCGAAACCGCGAAAATCCTGTCCCCGTCCAAGACCGTGCTGCTGCCCCGGGCGGATGCCGGCTGCCCCATGGCCGAAACCATCGACGCGGAAGGCCTGAGAAAATTGAAGTCCGCGCATCCGAAAGCCGGGGTGGTGACCTATGTCAATTCGACGGCCGAGGTCAAGGCCGAGTCGGACGTATGCTGCACATCGGCCAACGCGGTCCGGGTGGTTCAAAACGTCGACTCCGACGAAATCATTTTTACACCTGACCGGAACCTGGCGTCCTGGGTGCAGCGCTTCACGAAAAAGACGGTCATTCCCTGGCAGGGATTCTGTTACGTGCACGAACGGTTCAAGATACGGGACGTGGAAAGCGCCAGGAAAAACCACCCCGGGGCGCTCCTTCTTGTCCATCCCGAATGCCCCCCCGCCGTGGCGGACGCGGCCGACGAGGTGCTGTCGACCGGCGGCATGCTTCGCTTCGCGCGCGAATCGCGGGCAACGGCTTTCATCATCGCCACGGAGGAAGGGCTGATATACAGGCTTAAAAAGGAAAATCCGGAAAAGGTCTTTGTCTCGGCGGGCCCGGCTCGGACTTGCCTGAACATGAAAAAAACGCGCCTGGAAGACGTGGCGGCGGCGCTCGAAAACGGACGCACCCCGATGGAGGTGCCCGAACCCGTCGCCTCGAAGGCCAGGCTGGCCATCGAGGCCATGCTCGCCTATGCGTAAGCAGCGCATTGCCGTGGCCATGAGCGGAGGCGTCGACTCGTCGGTGGCGGCGGCGTTCCTGGCCGGAAAGGGCCACGAGGTTTTCGGCCTGACCATGGAATTGACGGGAAGGGAGAGCCGCTGTTGCGCTGATGACGACATGAATGACGCGCGTTCGGTGGCCCTGAAACTGGGCATCAGGCATTATGTCGTTCAGATGCGCGAGGCGTTTCAAAAAAACGTGATCGATTATTTCGTCCGCGAATATCTCGCGGGGCGGACGCCCAACCCCTGCGCCGTGTGCAATCCGTCCGTGAAGTTCGGCCTTCTGCTTGAAAAGGCGCTTGAATTGGGGGCCGAATCCTTCGCCACCGGCCATTACGCCATGCTGCGGCATGACCGGGAAACGGACAGGGTTTTGCTCTGCCGGGCCAGGGAGAGGGGGAAGGACCAATCCTATTTTCTGGCGCGCCTCCCCCAGAAGGCCCTCAAGCGGGCGGTGTTTCCCATCGGGAATTTCCCGAAATCGAGGATACGCGAACTGGCAGCCCGTTTCGAACTTCCGGTTGCGGAGAAGACGGAAAGCATGGACGCCTGTTTTCTTCCCGACACGGAGCTGATCGATTTCATCGGAAAAGAGGCCGGTGCAGCCATGAAACCCGGTGCCGTACTGGATGCGGCGGGGCGCAGCCTCGGTTCGCACCGCGGCATAGCCGGTTACACCATCGGGCAGCGCAAGGGCCTCGGCATCGCCGCCGGCGTGCCCGTCTACATCAACCGGATCGACGCACGGTCGAACACCCTTGTGGTGGGTCCCGAGAAAGATTTGTACAGCCGCTCGTTCTCGGCGTCAATGCCCAACTGGATCGCCTTCGAGGAACCGCCGGAAACATTCCGCGCCAGGGTGCGCATCCGGTACAGGCACAGGGCGTCCTGGGCCAAAGTGGAACGGGTCTCGAAAAACAAGGTCACCGTGCGCTTCGAATCTCCCCAGCGCGCCGTCACGCCCGGCCAGCTGGCGGTATTTTACGACGGCGACAGGGTTCTCGGCTCGGCCTGGATCGATGAAGTCCTGAAAGAACGATAAACCGCCAAGGACGCAAAGGCCGCCAAGGTCCTGCGAACGCAGTGAGCAGGATGCGAACGCAGTGAGCAGGATGCGAACGCAGTGAGCAGGATGCATCCTCTTTTCCCCTTGCGCCCACTGCGCGCTCTGCGGTTAAGAGACGCGTCTTGGGATCAAGGAAAATAAATTCCGCGTTTCATTGAATTGGAGAGGACATGATGAAATCGGAACTCCCTGAAATCGGCAAGATCACCCCCGAGGTGTTCGAAGAGCTGATCTATCCCCGCCTTGGCGCGAAAAATCCCTCGGTCATCGTGCCGCCCCAGAACGGCGTGGACGTCGGCATCGTCGAAATCGGCGGACGCGCCGTGGCCATGACCACCGACCCCGTGTTCATTGTGCCCGAGTACGGCTTTGAACGGGCGGCCTGGTTCGCCATCCACATACTCGCATCGGACGTGACCACCAGCGGCCTCGCCCCCTCCTATCTTTCCATTGACCTCAACCTGCCCATGGAAATGAAAACCGGGGAACTCGAGACGGTGTGGCAGGTCATGCACGACGAATGCCGCAAGATGGGCATGGCCGTGGTATGCGGCCACACGGGCCGTTATGAGAACTGCCATTACCCCATGGTCGGGGGCGCCACGGTTCTCGCCGAGGGAAATACCGACGCTTATGTCACCCCCAAAATGGCCGGGGCGGGAGACAAGGTCATCATCACCAAGGGTCCCGCCATCGAATCGACGGGCATTTTCGCGGCCATGTTTCCCCGAAAGATCGCGGACCGTTTCGGACAGGATTTCGCCGACCGGGCGGAAAGTGTGTTTTATAAAATGTCGGTCGTCAGGGACGCCTTGACGGCGGTTTCGGCGGGCGTCCGCGACGGCGGCGTCACCGCCATGCATGACGCCACGGAATGCGGTATTTGGGGCGGAGTGTATGAAATCGCCCAGGCCGCCGGTCTGGGCGTGGTCCTGAAAAAGGACGACATCGTGGTGGAGCCGTGCGTTCTCGAAGTTTCGGAATTTTTCGGCATCGAAGATCCGTACGCCGCCATCAGCGAAGGCGCTCTCATCATCACCGTTCGCCCGCACAAGGCCGAAGCCGTGGTGGACACATTGAGGCGGGAGGGAATTCCCGCATCGGTTGCAGGGGAATTGCTGCCCGCGAAAAAGGGCATGGTGCTCGTCGAAAACGGCATTGAAAAACCCTTCAACCATCCGCGCGTGGACCCGTTCTGGAAGGCATTCTATGCTCAATTGCAGAAAAAGCAGGGGGAAACAACATAAAATTGAAAATCAAAATGCAAAAATAAATATCAAAGATAAAAAAGATAATTCGATCTGAACCATATGCCTTGAAGTTCGGTTTTTATTTTTGATTTTTTTAATCTGTCATTTTGATTTACCGCGTTTTTTACAAAAAGAGGACTGGAATAGTGCGGAAAAAAATCATACCCTCGATGCTTTTCATGGTTCTCGTTGCTTTTACATCTTGCAAAGAGAAGCCAAAAGTTGACAAAATCTCCTGGTATACCGACCTGAAGGCTGCGCAGGAGTCGTCCGCCAAGACCGGCAAGCCCGTCTTCATCGAATTCACCGCCGCATGGTGCCCATGGTGTCAATTGATGGAAGACTCCACGTTTACGGATGCCCTGGTCATATCGAAGACCTCCTTCTTCGTGCCCCTGAAGATCGACGTGGACCAACAGGGGGCCGTGGCCGACCGCTTCGGCGCCAATGCCGGCAAATACGGCGGCATCGGCATACCGAATGTGCTCTTCCTTTCCCCCGCCGGGGACAGACTGAAGCACGTTGTGGGTTACCGCAACGCGGCCTCATTCGCCGCCGCGCTCGATACCGTGCTTGCCTTCGTTCAAAATTGAAATGGAACCGCCATGCTGAAAACCATGTTCGAAGACATCAACACCGTTTTCCGTGAAGACCCCGCCGCGCGATCGAGATGGGAAGTGCTGTTGTGCTACCCCGGTCTGCACGCGCTCTGGGCGCATCGGCTGGCCCACGCGCTCTGGAAGCGCAGGCGGCGCTTTCTGGCGCGGTGGATCTCGCACGCCAGCCGCTTTTTCACCCAGATCGAAATCCATCCCGGTGCCGTGATAGGCCGGAGATTTTTCATCGACCACGGTTCGGGCGTGGTCATCGGCGAAACCGCGGAAATCGGGAACGACGTGCTGATTTACCAGGGCGTGGTTCTCGGCGGAACGTCCCTCGAAAAGAAGAAGCGGCACCCGACCCTGGGCAACGAGGTCGTCATCGGTGCAGGCGCCGTTTTGCTGGGCCCGATCACCGTGGGCGACGGCGCGAAAATCGGCGCGGGATCGGTGGTCATCAGGGACGTGCCTCCCGAAAAGACCGTGGTGGGCGTACCGGCGCGCGTGGCGGGCGAGCATTCCCACCTGCTGGTCGACCTCGAGCACGCCAACCTGCCCGACCCCGTGCTCGACGCACTGCAGCACCTGCTTGCCGAGCAGCAGAAAATGAAAAAACGCCTGAAGGAAATGGAGGAAATCATCCCGCATGCGTCAGGCAAATCCGCCCAAGCCGATGGAAAAAGGAAATCATGAACCGGTAAGGGCGATTGATCCCGAAAAGAGCAAGCCCCTGGCGGCTTCGCCATCAGCCTCAGGGGGGGCCGTAACTCCCGGAGAGGACAAAATGGAAGAAAAATCGAAGACCATGGTTTCACGCGTCACCGTTCCTGAAATCATGGACATGAAAAAACGGGGCGTGAAAATCGCCTGTTTGACCGCCTATGACTGGCTGCTGGCGCAGCTGCTCGACGCCTCGGGGATCGACATCGTTCTCGTGGGCGATTCGGGCGCCATGGTGTTCGCCGGCCATAAAACCACCCTGCCGATCACAATGGATGAAATGCTGTACCACACCCGCGCCGTGTCGCGCGGTGTGGAGCGGGCGCTGGTCGTGGCCGATATGCCGTTTCTTTCCTACCAGGCCGGCTGGGAGGACGCCGTGAAAAACGCCGGGCGATTTCTCAAGGAAGCCTGCGCCCGGGGCGTCAAACTGGAGGGGGGCAGGAGTATCGCCGATACCGTCCGCCGTCTGGTCGACGCCGGAATTCCGGTCATGGGGCATCTGGGACTGACGCCGCAATCGATCGAAAAGTTCGGCGGATACGGCATCCGCGGCCAAGATCCCGCAGAGGCCGGCGAGTTGAAGCGCGATGCCGCCCTGTTGGAACAGGCCGGAGTATTCTCCATCGTCCTTGAAAAAATACCCGCCGGACTGGCCGGCGAAATCACCCGATCCCTGTCCATTCCGACCATCGGCATAGGCGCGGGAATCCATTGCGACGGCCAGATCCTCGTAACACCCGACATGCTGGGATTGTTCGAAGCCTTCAAGCCCAAGTTCGTCCGCAAGTACGCGGACCTGGCGCCGACCGTGCGCAAGGCCGCGGGCGAATTTGTGCAGGACGTGAAAAACGGAACGTACCCTTCAAAAGAGGAAAGCTACTGATGGCGTGGCTGTGGTATTTCGCCTTCGGGCTGGCTGTTTTTCTGGCCGGGCTGCCCTTCAGGAACAGGGGCCGATGGACCCGGCTCGTTTCATTTCTGGCCGGGGGGATTTGCCTGTCTCTGACCGCGGCCTTTTTCGGCGCAAGAGCGGCAGCGTCCCGTTTCACGATGCCTTCGGGAATGGTCGTGGCCGTCGGCGCGATTTCGGCGCTGGTACTGTTCATGGCCGGCGAAAAAAAATGGGCCGGCCGGTTCTGGCTCAGATTTTTTCTGACCCCGGTTCTGGGGCTGATCATTGCCCTGGTCTCGACCGCGGTTTTCGCCTGCTTGTCCTTTCTGACCGGCGTCCGGACGGACCAGTGGCCGGCCGTTTTTTTCACCTTTGTGCTGATGGGACTGCTGGCCGCATTCGGCTATACCTTCCCGGACCGGTGGTTCTCTGAAAACAGGTGACAGACAATCGGAACAGGGATTCCGGTTCCGTTTTCTCTGGAATAATTCCTGAACCTGTTATAAAGAATTCCGAGTTCCAAGTTCCGGGTTCAGGATTCCGAATGATTGTCGAGGAGAACATATGAGATCATCCAAAATGACCGGCTTGATTTTGTTCATGGTCTTGTCGGCCATGCCTGTGAAGGAGGCGGCTTCCTCCCCGCCTGAAAAAGACGGGCCGGAGACCGTGGTGGCCCGGCTGTATCGCGATTACGCGTGGGAGGCGGTCATGCATCAACCGGATTGGCCGGGATTATTGGACCAGCCGCGCGGAATTCTGGAACAGTATTTCGATGCAAAGCTGGCTTCACGGATACTGCAGGACCGCGTCCGCGCCGAAAAGCAGGGCATGGGCAGGCTCGATTTCGATCCCATATGGAATTCCCAGGATCCTGCCGCAACCGATTTGAAGGTGATCCGGTCCGGCCGCCCTGCAACCGTTGCCGTGCAATTCCGTTGCCCGCACAGCGGCGAAACGGTGGACCTGTTGTACGAGATGACCATGACGCGGAAAGGCTGGCGCATCGCCAATATCCGGGGTTCTGACTGGTCTCTCATTTCCATGCTGGATTCAGACTAGGTGCCGTCCCCGTGGAGGCCGTCATAAAAAATCTCCCGGCCTTCTGTCGGCCGCAACCGCCACAGGATGCGAACGTAGTGAGCAGGATCTGTGGTTGATCCTTTTTTATTCCTGCAATCTCACCGTCCTAAAATCCCAAATCCGCTTTACATCTCACCCTTCACGCAATTTTTAATATAACATCGCCTGCGTTTGTGTTGTTTTCGCTCATAATATTTCCACTGCCCCTGCACCAGAAGGTTTGTTTCAAGTTCGGGATTCGACTCCACCTTCTTGACGCCGAGCTTGTTGTATACCAGATTCATCTGGTGTATCAACATGGCGTTGACACCCTTGCCCTGCAGGTCGGGACGGACTGCCACCAGATACAGGTCAGCCAGCTCGTTTTTTCGCAGGGCCAGAAGCAGATGGATGAACCCGAACGGAAACAGGCGTCCCCGGCACTTTTGCAGGGCTTTCGATAATGAAGGCATGGTGATGCCGAACGCCGCCATGCGGCCGTCGGCATCGAGGACCACGGGAACGAATTCAGGACGGATGAAGCCGAAATACCGCTTGATGTAGGCGTCGACCTGCCGCGGGGTCAGGGGCACCACACCGTAGAGTTTCGCATAGGCCGTGTCGATGAGTTTGAACAACTCATGGGCGTAGGGTAAAATGTCTTTTTTATGCCTGGCGTTGAGCATGTGGAGTTTGTTCCGCTTTCTCGAAATTTCCGCGATCCGTGCCACCGTTTCGTCCGGTTTTTCCGGAACGGACAGTTCGTATTCCACCCAGTCTACGTCCTTAGCGTAGCCGAGCGCTTCCATATGAACGGGATAGTAGGGGTGGTTGTAGATCGTGGCGAGCGTTCCCAATCTGTCGAATCCCTCGACCAGCATGCCTTCACAATCGAGGTCGGTGAATCCCAACGGGCCGTGCACGGCCGTCATGCCCTTCTGCATGCCCCAGCCTTCCACCGCGTCCAAAAGGGCCGCCGACACCTCGGCGTCGTTGATGAAATCGATCCATCCGAAACGCGCATAGCGGTTTCCTGTTTTTTCAATGTAGAGCCGGTTGACCACACCGGCGATGCGGCCCGCCACGCGCCCGTCCTTCAGAGCCAGCCAGTAGGCGGCTTCGCAGTGCTCGAAAGCCGGGTTCTTGTGTTTGTTTAAAATTTGAAATTCATCGCCGCGAACCGGCGGAACCCAGCAGGGATGGTTCTTGTAGAGGGTATGCGGAAAATCGACGAACCGGCGCAAGTCGCGCCCGGTCGAGACTTCACGGATTTGAATGGCCATGCATGGCTCCCTTTTGATTTTTAAGGCGCGCCGGAAAGCCCGCGGACAGCACGCCAAAGGGGTCATTCAAAAAAAGTGAAGCGTCAAGGGTGAAGAGATCCGGAGGCCATGTGACTTTGGGACTATGAGACGAGCAGATTGGCGGATTGGAAACCGATTGATGCCTTCAGATTTGAATTGATGAATATTCAAATCCCCTTCTCCCAATCTCAAATTCTCATAGTCTCCCAGTCTCACGGTCCTATAGTCGTTTCACACTTCACGCCTCACGCTTTACATTTCACGCCTCACTACTTCCCCGCCTGATGCCTCTTCCACGACGGAATCAGAAAAATCAAACCGCCGGCGAGAATG
>JBFZEN010000272.1:0-3689 GCA_041306805.1 bacterium | reverse complement strand
GATCGTCGTAACTGTAGGCGATTGCGGAAGGACCTTTAAAGTGGGGGCCGACCTGCTTCCATCCGGCTTGTTCGGCCGAGATCCTGGCCAGCGTGTTCTTCACGACCAGGTACCCCACTTTCGATTCGCGGCATTTCTTCCTGAACTGCATGGTATGTTCCACATTCAGGCCCGAGAAATCCGTTACAAATACCGATTTGGCCTTTTGAAAGATATCCGTTACGTCCCGGATGACCGCGTCTTTTTCTGTGTTTGCCATGGGTTTTCCTTGATTCCAATGAACGGTCAAAAGTTTATTTTATAACTTCGCCCAGCGCCGCCTTGTCCATTCTGATGCCCGGCCCCATGGTGGAGGAAATGGAGACGTTTAGAACGTATGGCCCCTTGAGCGTGGTCGGTTTGAGCCTGAAGATCTGGTCCATCAGGGCCTTGATGTTCTCCACCAGTTTCTCCGGGGCAAAGGACAGCTTACCGACCGTGGCGTGCACGTTGCCCTGTTTGTCCACACGGAATTCAATGCGCCCGGCCTTGAGCTGTTTCACTGCCTGGCCGACGTCGAACGTGACCGTGCCGGCCTTGGGATTGGGCATCAATCCCTTGCGGCCGAGGTATTTTCCGAGTTTGCCGACATCCTTCATCACGTCGGGCGTGGCGACCACGGCGTCGATGTCGTCCCAGCCCCCCTCGATTTTTTTGATATAGTCCTCGAGCCCCGCGAAATCGGCGCCGGCATCCAGGGCTTCCTTGTCCTTCGGCGCTTTGCACAGCACCAGCACGCGGACAGTTTTTCCCGTGCCGTGCGGCAGCGCCACCGTGCCCCTGACGGCCTGGTCGGCCTTTTTCGGATCCACGCCGAGGCGGATCGCGATGTCGACGGTTTCGTCGAATTTCGTCGGCGTCATGTCCTTTATGACCTTGACGCCTTCTTCGATCGAATAGACTCTTTCGGACTCCACCTTTTTATTCGACGCGTTATAGCGCTTGCTGCGTTCCATGGATTCGGTCCCTTATCCTTCAACCACAATGCCCATGCTGCGGGCAGTGCCTTCGACGATGCGCATGGCCATCTCCACGTCATTCGCGTTCAGGTCCGGAAGCTTCATTTCCGCAATTTCCCGCACCTGGGCCCGCGTGACCTTGCCGACCTTTTCACGGTTGGGTTCCTTGGACCCCTTTTCGACCTTGGCGAACTTCTTGAGCAGCACGGCCGCCGGAGGGGTTTTTGTGATGAACGTGAACGAACGATCCGAAAACACCGTGATCACGACAGGAATGATGAGCCCCTGTTTATCCTGGGTTTTGGCGTTGAATGTTTTGCAGAACTCCATGATGTTCACCCCGTGCTGGCCCAGGGCCGGGCCGACCGGGGGCGAGGGATTCGCCTGCCCCGCAGAAATTTGCAGCTTGATGATGGCGACTATTTTCTTTGCCATTGTAAACCTCTGCTTCTAACCCGCTTGACTGAAAGACCTACTTTTCCAATTCCACCTGCAGAAAATCGAGCTCCACGGGGGTGGACCGCCCGAAAATGCTGACCATGACTTTGAGCTTCTTCTTTTCTTCGTTGATTTCCTCGACCACGCCCGAAAAATCCGTGAACGGTCCGTCCACCACCTTCACCGGTTCGCCCACCCGGTAGGGGATTTCAATAAGAACGTTGTCTTTCCTCTCCTCGACGCGGCCAAGAATGCGCTTGACCTCGTCCTCCTGCAACGACACGGGCTGGTTTTTCGGCCCGACGAAATTGGTGACGCCCGGCGTGTTTAAAATGAGATGCTGGGTGACCTTGTTGAGCTCCATCTCGACCAGCATGTAACCGGGAAAAAATATCCGGTTTTTGACCTTCTTCTTTCCGTCGCGCATTTCCACCACGTCCTCGGAGGGGATGAGAACGCGCGAAACCTGTTCCTTCAATCCGGCCTGCTCGACTTCGTTTTCGAGGTATTTCTTGATTTTTTTTTCGTGCCCCGAAAAGACGTGTATGGCGAACCATTGAAGCAACGGAAAAATCCCCCCAGGATTAAAAAATAACTCCGAGCAGCCAATTGAGGACGAAGTCGACGGTGAACGTGAACAATGAAAGCGCCAGGCACAGCACGATGACCACGCCCGTCGATCCGATCAATTCCTCGCGCGTGGGCCAGCTGACCTTCGAAACCTCCGCTTTCATTTCGGCGACGTATTGCGATAACTTGTTCATGCCGACGCTTCCTTCCCTGATCCGCAGGCCTGGAGGGACTTGAACCCCCAACCCCCGGATTTGGAGTCCGGTGCACTAGCCACTTGTGCTACAGGCCTAATCTTGACGGTGAATCGTCAACGGGTTTCTTTGTGCGGGGTGTGCTTGCCGCAGAAACGGCAATACTTCTTGAATTCCACCCTGCCCGAATGCTTCTTCTTGTTTTTTGTCGTGGAATAATTGCGTTGCTTGCACTCGGTGCATTCCAATGTGATGATATCGCGCATAATGTTCCCGGCTTCTTATTCTATCACGCTTACTTCAATATCTTGCCGACGACGCCGGCACCGACTGTACGCCCGCCCTCGCGGATGGCGAAACGCAAACCCTCTTCCATCGCGATCGGTTCGATCAGCTCCACTTCCATCGTCACGTTGTCTCCGGGTATCACCATCTCCACCTTCTCGGGCAGCTTGATCGATCCCGTCACGTCCGTCGTCCTGAAAAAAAACTGCGGACGGTACCCCGTGAAAAACGGCGAATGCCTCCCGCCTTCCTCCTTCTTCAACACATACACGTTCGCCTCAAACTTCACGTGCGGCGTGATCGTCCCGGGAGCCGCCACCACCATCCCGCGCTTCAACTCCTCCTTGTCCACCCCGCGCAAGAGCAATCCCACGTTGTCTCCCGCCTGCCCCTCGTCCAAAAGCTTCCGGAACATCTCCACACCCGTCACAACCGACTTCTTGCTCAATCCCAGACCGATAATCTCCACTTCCTCACCCACCTTCACCTTCCCGCGCTCCACACGGCCCGTCCCCACCGTCCCGCGGCCCGTGATGCTGAATATGTCTTCCACACTCATCAAAAACGGCTTGTCCGTCTCGCGTACCGGCATCGGTATGTAGCTGTCCACCGCGTCCATCAATTCCATGATCTTCTTGCACCAGTCGCTGTTCGCATCCGACGACTCCAACGCCTTCAACGCGCTCCCGCGTATGATCGGTATCTCGTCCCCGGGAAACTCGTACTGCTTCAGCAAATCCCGAACCTCCAGCTCCACCAGCTCCACCAGCTCGGGATCGTCCACCATGTCCACCTTGTTCAAAAATACCACGATCGACGGCACGTTCACCTGGCGCGCCAGCAATATGTGCTCCCGCGTCTGGGGCATCGGACCGTCCGCCGCGCTCACCACCAATACCGCCCCGTCCATCTGCGCCGCGCCCGTGATCATGTTCTTGATGTAATCCGCGTGCCCGGGACAGTCCACGTGCGCGTAATGCCGCTTCGACGTCTCGTACTCCGTGTGGTGCACGTTGATCGTCAGACCCCGTGCCTTCTCCTCAGGCGCGTTGTCGATCTCCTCGTAAGTCCTCGCCTGAGCCAGTCCCTTCTTCGACAGTACCTGCGTGATCGCCGCCGTCAACGTCGTCTTCCCGTGATCCACGTGACCGATCGTCCCTATATTCACATGCGGCTTCTTACGCTCAAATTTCGCCTTAGCCAT
>JBFZEN010000271.1:0-2771 GCA_041306805.1 bacterium | reverse complement strand
CCAAACGCCAAAACGGCCGTGCTGTTCGTGAACGGTTTCAACGGACTTGGCCTGCACACCCTTTTCTACATTCTTAGAAAGTTCGAATCGATCTTCAAGAACTTCGTATTCGTTCAGGTCGGGGTGGTGGACGCGGGGAATTTCAGGGGTACCGAGGAAATACAGCGCGTCGAACAGAACATGAAAGACGAAGCCGACCGTTACGTCAAATACATGAAACAGCACGGATTTTATTCTGAAAGCATTTCACACATCGGGGTCGATGTGGCGGATGAAATCACGGCCCTGGCGCCGAAAATCCTCGAACGTTTCCCGCAGGCCACGTTCTTCGGGGGCCAGCTTGTTTTTTCAAAGGATTCGCTGCTCCTCCGCGGGCTGCACAATTTTACCATTTTTACGGTCCAGCGGAACCTCCACTATCAAGGCATTCCCGTCATCATCATGCCCATCCGGGTGTATTGATCCGGCTTTTTTAAGGCGGCTCCGGAGCAGTGCCGGCCCGCCCCACCACCGCTTGTTTTTACTTCCTTGAATCGTCTCTTTTTAATCCGGCCGACGGGACGTTTTAATTTGAATTTTATTTTTTTTAATCCTACATTTGAATGATTCAATGAACCCCATAGACGACAAAAGCCATCCCGGCTGGACGGGATCTGAGCGAAAGGATCAAGTCATGTTCACGCTGCTTCTCACCGTTTCCATCGCCCTGTCCATTTCCTTTTTATGCTCCATGTTCGAAGCCACTTTATTGAGCGTGTCCACCACCGACATCGCCAAAATTTCCGAAACCAGGCCCGGAGTCGCTGCCGTATGGAAGCGATTCAAGGACACGATTCAGAAACCCATCGCCGTGATTCTCATCGTCAACACCTTCGCCCATACCATCGGCGCGGCGGTGTCGGGGTCGCAGTTCAGCGAGCTGTTCGGCGCCAAATGGGTGGCGCTCTACTCCTTCGCGTTTTCGATGTTCATGATCCAGTTCACCGAAATTCTCCCCAAAACCCTGGGCATCAAATACAACCGCTTCATCGCCCAGGTGGTGGCAAGACCGCTCGACCTGGTGGTCAAACTGTTCAATCCCGTGGTGTCATTGATGCACGCCGTCAACCGGCCCTTCGAGGGCAGAAAAAAAATGTCGGGCCAGGTCGACGCCCTGAACGACATCATGATTCTGGCCCACTTCGCGTCGCTGCAGAACATGATCAGCACGGAACAGGAAAAAATCGTCTCCCGCAGCATCGGCCTGGCCAAGACGAAAGTCGAAGACATCATGGTGCCCAGAAACGAAATCAAACACCTGTCCACGTCCATGACTTTGGCCCAGGCCCTCGTGGAAGCCCATATTTCGCATCATACGCGTTTCCCGTTGGCCGATCAGGAGCAGGGCGGGGATATCATCGGATACGTGAACTTCAAGGACATCGTCAGCGCGCTGCAGCTTAATCCCAAAGATCCGTCCCTGAAAGGAATTTGCCGCCCGATTCTGTCCGTGGTCAGCAGCGAAACTCTCAACCATTTGCTGAACAAACTGACAAAAAGCTACCAGCACATCGCCGTGGTGAAGGACGATGCCGGCAAAGCCATCGGACTGGTCACGCTCGAGGACATCGTGGAATCCATCATCGGCGAACTGAGCGATGAATACGACATTTTGCCCGACTTCTGCTACCAGATCGCCGAGAGCCGCTACGTGGTCGGCGGCGGCGCGACCCTGGCATTCCTGAACAAACAGGTGGATGCGTCTTTTCCGGACCAGCCCATTTCGGTCAACGACTGGATCATCCAAAATCACAAACCCGTACCCAAACCCGAAGACGCCGTTCAGCTTAAGCATTTGACGCTTCTGGTCCGCAAGATAAGCCGGGGAAATATTCATGAGCTGGTCATCGAAAAAAACCAGCCCTGATTCTTCAATCCTGTTAAAAAGGAGAACACCCGATGAAATCCCCGCCGCGTTTCAGGGAACGGTTCCGAATGCGGAGCGCCGTTCTTTTTTCCGTCATTTGCATGATTCAGCCTGCGGCCCATGGACAAAAATTCGAAAACCTGGCCCTGACCCCGCCCATGGGATGGAACAGCTGGAACCGTTTCGCGGGCAATATCAACGAGATTCTGATCAGGCAGATCGCCGACGCCATGGTGTCATCGGGCATGAGGGATGCGGGATACCGTTATGTGAATATCGACGATTGCTGGCACGGAAAAAGGGACAGCCTCGGTTTCATTCATCCCGACCTTCAGCGGTTTCCTTCAGGCATGAAAGCGCTCGCCGATTACGTCCACTCGAAAGGCCTGAAGATAGGCCTGTATTCCGACGCCGGGTCAAAAACCTGCGGAGGCCGTCCCGGAAGCCGGGGCCGCGAATACCAGGACGCCCTCGTCTATGCCCAATGGGGAATCGACTATCTGAAATACGACTGGTGCAACACCGAAGCCCTGAACGCGGAAGGCGCGTACACCACCATGCGCGACGCGCTGTTTGAGGCGGGCCGCCCGATCGTATTCAGCCTTTGCGAATGGGGCAACAACCGGCCCTGGACCTGGGGGAAAAACGTGGGGCATTTGTGGCGCACCACGGGAGACATCACGGCCTGCTGGGACTGCGAGGTGAATCACGGCACCTGGTCCGATTGGGGCATGCTGCGCATACTGGACATGCAGGAAAATTTGCGCCTCCACGCCGGCCCCGGCCATTGGAATGATCCCGACATGCTGGAGGTTGGAAACGGCATGACGGCCGGCGAGGACAGGGGCCATTTTTCGATGTGGTG
>JBFZEN010000270.1:0-7389 GCA_041306805.1 bacterium | reverse complement strand
AGGCCTCTGTGCGTCGGCCGGACGATGCGTATGCCCGACAGCAGCCACAAGACGAACAATGCAACAAGAATATAGATTACTTCCATTTCATGCCTCCCATTTCTCTTTAATTCAGATTCCGATTGAAAACCAATGCCTTTCTTTTATGGTTTGACGGCCGGTGATCCGGCGTCCGTACCACCGGCCCGAATGGCTTTGCGCAAAGCCGCCCGGATGCGGCAGGTGTCTTCGAGATTATTGATTTTTTGTTCTCTTTTAAATGGAACCATCCGAGTGAAACAGGTTCTATATCATGGTATTATCTTGGGGGGCGCTGAATTCGATTCCGCCTTCTCAAGTATACGTTCTTTTTTCAGATTGGTTCTCCCGGATTTACAGATCCTTTCCCGAAGTCGTCATGGACAGTTTCCCGTGTTTCACGCCCTTCAGGCTGATCAGGGTGTCGGCCAGTTTTTGAATGTCCCTGGCGCGGCCCTTCACGGCCAATACCTCGAGGCAATTGTGGTGGTCGAGATGCACATGCATGGCCGAAATCACCGTGTCGTGCCGAAGGTGCTGGTGCTCGTTCAGCCTCTCCGTCAGTTCGCGCATGTGGTGGTCGTATATCAGAGTGATCGTCCCCACGGTCTCGCTGTCCCCCTCTTCCCATTCCTCACGGACAAGGCTGTTTCGGACCAGGTCCCGCACCGCCTCGGACCGGTTCGGATATCCGCGTTTTTCGATGAAACGGTCGAATTTGTCCAGCAGGGCGGATTCCATGGAAACGCCGAATCGGGCGACACGATTCTGACTCATACTAATCCTTTGTAAAAGTTGAAAATAGGGGGATACCTGATTAAAATAACACAAAAATAAAATACATGCAAGCTTTTTCTGGAACCGTTTGAATTTCCTACAGTATATATAAGATCGGAAATGTCTTAAGATGATTTAAAAATAAGGCATAAAAAAGAACCATCATATATTAAACAGGAGACGAGAATGCATAACCGGTTATCAAGAACAATCCCGACCCTGGCATGCCTGCTGGCATTCGCCTTGACGTCGGTTTTCGCGCAAAGCAAGGGCGTCACCAAGGCCGCCTCGGTCAAGAAACAGATCGAGTGCAAGGCGGATACATCGAAAAAGCCCTGTCCCATGGACAAGACCAGGATAGACTCCTGCTGCATGAAAGAGGGAAAGCCGTGCATGCACATGAAAATGCAGGGCTGCTGCTCCGACTCGTCGAAAAAACCCTGCCCAATGGGCAAATCAAAGATAGACTCCTGCTGCATGAAAGAAGGCAAGCCCTGCAAACACATGATGAAGGACGCCTGCTCAGACTCTCTGAAAAAGCCCTGCCCCATGGATAAAGCCAAGATGCCGAATGCATGCTGCAAAATGGATTCATGCTGTAAAAAGGAAGGCAAACCGTGCATGCACATGAAAATGCAGGGCTGCTGCCCCGACTCGTCGAAAAAACCATGCCCCATGGGCAAGGCCAAGACAGACTCCTGCTGCATGAAAGAAGGCAAGCCCTGCAAACACATGATGAAGGAAGGAAAAGCCTCGATTCAGCAGAAAACCTGCCCCGTCACGGGCGAACCCGCCGATCAGAATGTGTTTCTCGATTACCAGGGCAAACGGATTTATTTCTGCTGTGCAGCGTGCAAGGAAAAATTTCAGAAATCACCCCAGCCCTATCTGAAAAAGACAGAATAACGCTTTTTCAAAACCATTCAACGGAAACGGCTGGCGCGATTTCAGGCCGTTTCCGTTTTTATTTGGGGGGAAAAGGATGGATAGGATGGCTCATGATCCCGTATGCGGGATGGACATCAGTAAAAAGGACGCGGCCGGAAAGAGCCTGCACAAAGGCAAAACGGTATATTTTTGCAGCCTCCGGTGCAAACAAAAATTCGACGCCAACCCCGAAAAGTTAGGGAAATGCCCCGCCCCCCTTACGGCGCGTCCGCGGCGCAAGGCATCCGTTCCCGTCCATCCTCTCCCGAAAAATGGTTCTGCCGTCCGGCTGACTTTACCCGTGGAGGGGATGAGCTGCGCCTCATGCGTGCTGAAGGTCGAAGACGCCCTCAAATCGGTGCCCGGTGTGGTCGATGCCGGCGTCAACTTCGGGACGGAAGAGGCGAGCGTGGCCTACATTCCGGGCCGCATGGATATGAACGATTTGAAACAGGCCGTCGCTTCGGCGGGCGATTACCGTCTGCTCGAAACCAGGGAAGAGACACTCGATGAAACGGAGCAACGCAGCCGCAGAAAATATCTGCTGTCGCTCAAGCGCAAGAGCCTTTTCGGCCTCGCGGCTTCGGCCGCCGTCATGCTGGTATCGATGAAAAAAGGCATTCCCGGCCTGAAGTCGCTTCCCGACTTCTATGCCGGGCTTTTCGTTTTTATTCTGACGACCGTCGTGCTGGCCGGCCCCGGTTTTCTATTTTTCCGCGGTTTCTGGTCTTCGCTGAAGCACCGATCGGCCGACATGAATACGCTGGTGGCCCTGGGCACGGGATCGGCCTACCTTTTCTCCTCGGCGGCCTTTTTCTTCCCGGCGTTTTTCCACGTGCACCACCTCCACGAGTTGTACTTCGACACGGCCGTCATGATCACGACCTTCATTCTATTCGGACGGTTTCTTGAGGCGCGCACCAAGCAGAAAACGTCCGAGGCCGTCCGCGGTTTGCTGGGCTTCGCGCCGCAAACGGCCCGCCGGATCGGGCGCGGCGGGGAAACGGTTGTTCCTGTCTCATCCCTTTCTCCCGGAGACCGCATCGCGGTCCGTCCGGGCGAAAGCGTCGCCGTAGACGGTGTCGTAAAAAAGGGCCGCTCGAGCCTGGACGAGAGCATGATCACGGGTGAACCCATGCCCGTCGAAAAAAAGCCGGGCGACAGGGTGACGGGCGGCACCATCAACCGGCTCGGCCAATTCGAGTTCGAAGCCGTACGCGTGGGCGGCGACACCGTGATCGCCCGCATCGTCCGCATGGTGCACGAGGCCCAGGGTTCCAAGGCGCCTGTGCAGCGGCAGGCCGACAGGGTGGCGTCCGTTTTCGTGCCCGCCGTCATCGCCGCCGCGGCGCTGACGTTCGCCTCATGGCTGGTTTGGGGCCCGTCGCCGGCCTTCCGGGGAGCGCTGCTGCATTCCATATCGGTGCTGGTCATCGCTTGCCCGTGCGCCCTTGGCCTCGCCACGCCCACCGCCGTGACGGCCGGAACGGGGCTCGGGGCAAGGCACGGCATTCTCTTCAAGAACGGTGAAAGCCTCGAAACCGCGGGCCGCGTGACGACGGTGGTTTTCGACAAAACGGGCACGCTGACGCTCGGCAAACCCGTCGTCACGGACGTCATTCCCCTGGGCCGGCGGAAGGAAAAGGACGTGCTGTATTTCGCCGCCTCGGCCGAGAAGGGGTCCGAACACCCCCTGGCCCTTGCCATCGTGTCGAAGGCGCAGAACGCCGGCATCAGGTTGAATTCTCCCGCGGCCTTCCAGGCCGTTCCCGGAGAAGGAATCAGTGCCCGGATTGCCGGGAGAAAAGTACTCGTGGGCAGCATGGCCTGGTTGAAGAAAAACGGCGTGGACGTCTCCGCGGCCGGTCCGGTCTGGGCTTCTCTCGCTTCGGAGGGAAAAACACCGCTTTGCCTCGCCGTGAACGGAAAAGCCGCAGGTTTGTTCGCTGCCGCCGATATGTTGAAAGAAAACGCTCCCGACGCGGTCCGCCGTCTGAAATCGGAGGGCATGAGGGTGATTCTGCTGACGGGTGACAACGCCGCCGCGGGCCGCAAAATCGCGGATCTGGCTGGCGTCGGCGAGGTGATAGCCGGGGTTCTGCCCCATGAAAAGGCTGAAACCATACGCAGCCTCAGGAAAAAAGGAGAGATAGTGGCCATGGTCGGGGACGGCATCAACGACGCGCCGGCACTGGCCGAAGCCGACGTGGGGATGGCCCTTTCGAGCGGAACCGACATGGCCGTGCACACGGCTGGAATAACGGTCATGAGAAACGACCTGGAGGCGGTTCACGACGCGATCCGCCTTTCCAGACGGACGATGCGCACCATCAGGCAGAACCTGTTTTGGGCCTTCGCCTACAACACCGTCGGTATTCCGGTGGCAGCCGGCATTCTGGTCCCGGCCTTCGGCATCTCTCTCTCTCCGGCTTTCGCGGCCGCAGCCATGTCTCTCAGCTCGATTTCTGTAGTCGCGAATTCGCTGCGTCTGGGACGCATGAAATGGATTTCAGGGACCCGGCAGAAGCAGAAAGCCGTTTGACTTTTTCATTAAAATTCCTTATCCTGATTACAGTCCACATCCATGTTTTTCTCTCTTTACCGAAACCTGGTGGCATGATATATGCAATTTTTTAAATGAATTTTTATGCGGGATGGGTCTTCCCGTTTTAACTCTTTAAGGATTAAGACTTTGCCGCCATCTGAAGTAGACATGAAAAGTTTTGACTCCGTTGTCAAAAACTTCCGGATCAGTCTTAAAAACAGCATGTTCTACAAGCCTGACCATCCCATCAATGTCTTTTCAATCCAAAACCTGAAAAATGCCCTTGACCGGTGGTTTTCAAACCGGGATAAACTGGACGTCGGCATTTCGCGCGATTCCCTCTACCTCGACGGGAAACCCATGAAGGATAAAGACGATACCCATGTCGAGTTGGCCGGCCATCTGCATTCGCGCGGCCTGGTGGCTTTTTCCTTCAAAAAGGGAATCGATTCAAACGAGCTCATCCAGTTCTTTTCGATGATCCGGAACGACAGAAAAACCATCCAGGAAAACGGCGGACTCAAGGACAGCGACCACATCCGCATCAAGGAAATCGATTACCGTTCGCTGCTCAAACGCACGGCCGACAGGCCCGAGACGGAAGAGGAAAAAATATGGCAGTTCCTTTTCAATATCGCCGAACAGTCAAAAGAAGGCGAACTTCCTGAATCGAAGGTCGATTTTCTCGTCAACTTTTTCAAGGACACGCAGCGCTCGGCCAAGACGCTGAACAAGGTGTACCGGGAAGCGGTATCCCATCTTCAGGACACGGACAAGGCCAAGGAAATACGCGAAACGATCGTCCAGATCTGCCAGTACCTCGAAAAGCACTCCGATCAGGACGTCAAGGGCCTGAAGGTTCAGCTGATGAATGTCATCGGCCAGCTGAATCCCGATCTCATCAACATTTTATTCGAGCGGACTCTGGACGGGGGGCAGGACTATGACCTGGCCCAGACCATTTCCAAGGATTTCTCGGAAGATTACATTGCCGAGTTCATCGAATCGCTCATCCAGAGCGAGGATTCGTTCAACGAGAATCTGCTCAAGGTGTTCGACAAGCTCGCCCCGGGACCGACCAAGGCGAACTCGGTGGTATCGATGGTCACCGACAAGCTGTTCGCCAAGCGGATCATGAATCCGGATACGCTGTCGCAGCTCCAGATGTCGATCATGGAGATATTCAAGCGGCATCCCGAGAGCAACTTCATGAACCAGATCTACAAGATCACCGTCGACGCCGTGATGAATAAAAAGATCGACACCCTGGTGTACATGGCCCGGCTGTCGCCGCTGATCAACAAATTCGTGCAATCCATGGAAGAAGGGGAGCTCAAGAAGGAAAAAATCTGGCTTCTCCTGAACATCCTGTGGCTCGAAAATGATCCGGCCGAATTCAAGCGGTTCACCGAAAAGCTGGTGTCGGTTCTTCCGGAGCTCATGGATTCGAAAGACACCGGCCGGCTTCGCGAAATCGTGGAGTTTTTCACTGAAAAAGTGCGGCCCGAACAGCAGTCCAACCAGCGTATGGTCGTTGAAATCAAGCAGGGACTGGGCCGCATCGCCAGCAGGGAATCCGTCGACGCCATCATTTCACTGATTCCGGACGCGGGGCAGAAGGACCTCGAAGACATACTCTATACCCTGATCCGGACCCAGGCCGACTGCACCGGCGTTCTGGTCGATGCCTTCATAGCCGAAAAGAACCCCGCCCACCGCAACAAGTTCCGTTTCATTTTCATGCGCATGCGGAACGAGATCGCGCGCGAAGCGGTCAACCGGATGGAGGACTGCGAGGCGTCAGACGTCAAAGACCTGTTTCAGATTTTACTCGATTGCGCGCCCCCCAAAGCCCATCTCGCGGCCAAAAAATTGATACAGCACAAAAACGCCCAGATCCGCTGGCAGGCCCTGGAGGTGTTCGAACCGGTGAACGACGGGGAAATGTCGGATGTATACAAGATATACCGGAGGGAAAAAAACAAGGGAGTGAAGAAAAAGGCCGCCTTCGTGCTGCTGCGCTCGCACAATCCGGCCTTCATCAACCGGCTGTTCACCTACGCGTCACGGAACCGGTTCAGGCAGAAGGACGTGCTGGAGCTGGTCGAATTGTGCGGAAACGCGCGCATTCAGGAGGCGTTCATCCACCTCAAACGGATCTTCCTGAAACGCGGGCTGGTTGCCTCGAAGCGCCGGGACGACCTGCGCACGGCCGTCATCGCCAGCGCCGGCCGTTTGAAGACCGAAGAATCGCTGGCCCTCGTCCGGAACGCCCTCCAAGACGGGCGAAAACGGGTCAGAGACATGGCCGAAATCGTCCTGCGGCTCGAAGAATGAACGGGAAAAAACAATGCGAAGCCCCCTGATCAAAGATAAAATCGAGGACCTGGTGACCCGGTCCGCCCGCGCCGTCCAGGTCAACCGGATATACGGCCGGGACCACAACCTCACCCACGAGGCCGTGATCAGCCTGCACCACATCGCGAACGACCTGCTGCAGCAGAGGGAAGACATCACGCTGGGCGTCATCGGCGACGAAATCGCCTTTGAAAAGGAGCCGCTGTACGAATTGAGCGCCCGGCGCAAGCAGTTCATCGAATTCCTGAAACAAACGGGCGTCCGGAAGATCAGTCTGACCCGCGGCGTGGGAAAAAAGGAATTGCTCGATTTCTGCCTTGTTCTCATCGCGCGGACCGAGCTTCACGAACAGAAGCGCGACATCCAGGAGATGCTCGAGGAAAAGGGCATCACCCACGTGACCGTGGGCGAAATCGGCACCGGGGAGAGGCGCATATCACTGCCCGAGGCCGAAGACCGCATCCGGAACCGCGTCAAGCACACGTACCGCGACAGCATGCAGCTTCTCACGCAGACCTTCCAGGAACTGAAGGGCAACCAGCCGCTCAACGTCCAGTCGGCTCGGCAGATCGTCGAAGGCCTGATCAAGAACCTGCTGCAGAACAAGAACCTGCTTCTCATTCTCACAAGCCTGAAAACACACGATGAAAACACGTTCATGCACGGCATCAACGTGGCGATCTTCACGCTGCTCCAGGGCGAGGTGCTCGGCCTGGAGGAGAAATACCTGACGGATGTGGGAATGGCCGCCATGCTTCATGACG
>JBFZEN010000269.1:0-10078 GCA_041306805.1 bacterium | reverse complement strand
AGGGAGAGGAAAAAATGGGCCTTCGGACCATATTGGCGGGTATTTCATCGGAAAACACCCAAAGCCTGGTCTTTCACGGAAAGAACGGATTCGCGGAGTGCGGCCGTTTCAGAAATGCGGGAATTAAAAACGGCAGAAATTTCGATCTGGTATGGATGCAGAAGGACGTGGGATGACAGATGCAGCAAACCCCGGCATTGGAAAAGCCGGGGCCTGCTGTCACCTTATTGAGGGAGGGGAATCTTCTATTGCATGCAACACCGCATGTTCCCCTGTTCCTGCTGAAAAAGTTTGACATTCAAGAATTTATATCGTATATAAATCATGGTGTTGCTTTGGCAGGCCGGTCGTATGAGAAAGCTGAAATTCCGTTTTAAACGAAAACTGCGCGCCTGCCTGCTTTGGGCGGCCATTCCCATGACAGTCTTATCCCGAAATGCAGATATCAGGCTCCCCGAATCCGCCGGCGCGTGGATTCTTTCGGAAACGCGGAAACGCGTCAACGAGAAGACCATTTTTGAATACATGGACGGGGCCGGGGAAATGTATCTCGGGTTCCGTTTCGACGGCCTCGATGTGTTCACGTACCAGGCACCGGGCAGGGAGGACATTCTGGTCGAGCGGTACCGGATGCGGTCGCCGGACGACGCCTTCGGGCTTTTGTCAATGGATTGGTCGGGGGAGCCCGTATCTTCGGGAGACGCCCCGGGGGAATATCCCCGGTGTCTTTATGCCGCGGGATTGTTGAGGATATGGTCGGGGAGCCTCTATGTCCGAATCATGACGTTTCCTGAAACTCCGGAGTCGCGCGAGGCCGTCATGAAAATCGGCGGGGCCTTCATCGCGGATCGCGGCACAAGCCGTCCGCCGTTTCTATTGAATGCGCTGCCGCCGGTCTTTTCCGGCGGCTGGGAACCTGATAGGGATAAAACGGGTTTTTTGCGCTCCCACCTGGTTCTGAATTCCTTCTATTTCGTCAGTTTTTCAAACATTCTTAATCTCGATCCTCAATGCGAAGCGGTTTGCGCACGGTACCGTCCGTCGCCGCGGAATCCGGAGGCAAAATCCTTTTTTCTATTGATCATCCGGTATCCGGAAGTCAAAAGGGCGGCCTCCGGAGTGCGGAGTTTTACAGAATCCTTTTACCCGGAAATCGATTCTGAAAGCGACATGAACGGATCATCCGAAAACCGGATGATCATTCAGACGGAAAGCGGCTGGAGCGGTTGTGCGGTGCGGGGAAGGACCGCGGTTCTGGGTTTTGAATGGCCAAGCGAAGCGGCCGGGCGGGTTATTTTAAAAGAAGCCGTCGATCATCAAAAGACAATGGAGGAAAATAATGGGCCATGAAAAACAGACTCTGACGAGAAGGGACTTTTTCCGGAATGCGGCGGCCGCGGCGGCGGGGGCTTCCGCCATAAGCTTGATGCAATGCACTGCCCTTTCTCAAAATCCGGAGAAGCGTTCGAGCCGTGTCATCCTGGTGCGCGATGAAGCGGCGCTGGACGCCGAAAACCAGGTGAACGTGGTCACGCTTAAAAAAATGCTGGACAATGCCGTGTCGGCGGTCGCCGGCGAGAAGAAGGCGGCCAAAGCCTGGAAGAAACTGTTCAAATTTGAAGACACGGTGGGTCTCGTCCATTCCAACGCGCTCAACAAGACGCATGCGGAGCTGATCGAGGCCGTGAAGTCGGCGCTTGTGGAGGCCGGGGTTCCGCAGGAGAAAATCGTCATGGCGCAGCAGCGCGATCCTGATATCGTCAAGACCTGCACCGCGCTCATATGCATGCCCGCGCTCAAGGCGCACTGGCTGACCGGCATAGGAACGGTGCTTAAAAATTATATCATGTACTCCGGAAAACCGCGGGACTACCATGCCGAAGACAGCGCCAAGCTCGGCGAGATCTGGAATTTACCCTTCGTCCAGGGGAAAACCCGGCTTTGCCTGGTCGACGCGCTGCAGCCGCTCTGCGACAAGGGTCCGCAGGTGGATCCGCAGTACAAATGGCCGTACAAGGGATTGATCGCGGGAACCGATCCGGTGGCGGTCGAAACCGTCTGTTTGAAAATCATCACCGTGAAACGCGACCTGATCAAGGGGGAACCCTGGCCGCTTTCACCCCCGCCGGTGTGCGTGGAGGCCGCGGACAAGACGTACGGCCTGGGGACGAGCGTATGGGAGGAAATCGTCATCGACAAGCGGGGATGGATGCAGGACGTTCTTGTCTGATCTGATCAAATGGACGGAGCAATGCCCTTCGGCGGAGTGACGCGGATCAGGCAAAAACCAATCACCGCGGAAAAGGCATGGAGGAACACGCAAGGATAAGAGGGTGCGGCGTCCCGGGCTTCGGCAGCCAGTTTTTTGTATTCACGCGTGGACGCGCCGGATAAAATGAAGGACCGGCAAAATGAAGGAGAAGCAGCACGTGGCCATTTTCACGAAATGGATCCACCGTATCCCGGTTTTTTTCATTGCGGCCCTCATGCCGCTTTGCGCCACGGCGGGCGGCAAAAAGGTCATGGTCTACGTCGGCACGCTGTCGAGGGGTGAGAGCAAGGGCATTTACGCTTTCCACCTCGACGCGGGAAAGGGAAGGCTCGATTCTCTGGGCCTTGCAGGCGAAATCGTCAACCCCGCCTTTCTGACCATCCATCCGAACCGGCGTTTTCTCTATGCCGTCGGCAACGTTCCGGATTCGTCGGGCAAGAATGCCGGCACGGTGAGCGCGTTCTCCATCGATCCGCGGTCGGGAATGCTGACCTTGCTCAACCAGGCGCCGTCGCACGGTCTTGACCCCACCTATGTCTGCACGGACGGGGCAGGGAAAAATCTGCTGGTCGCCAATTACGTCGGAGGCAATATCGCAGCCATGAGAATACGCGGCGACGGCACGCTGGGCGGGACGACGGCCGTCGTCCAGCACAGCGGGTCCAGCGTGCACCCGAAGCGCCAGCAGAAACCCTACCCCCACTGCATTTTGCTTTCTCCCGACGGCCGGTTCGCGCTCGTGCCCGACCTCGGGCTCGACCAGATTCTCGTCTACCGTTTCGACGCCGAAAAGGGATCCCTGGAACTGAACGATACTCCCTTCGCAAGGCTTGCGCCGGGCGCGGGGCCCAGGCATTTCGCCTTTCATCCCAACGGCAGGTTCCTCTATTCCATCAACGAGCTGCGATCGACGGTGACCGCGTTCGCCTACGACGCATCCGCGGGCGTATTGAAGGAATTGCAGACCGTTTCCTCGCTGCCCGAAGGATATGCAGGTGAAAGCACCGCTTCGGAGGTGCTGGTGCATCCCAACGGCCGTTTTTTATATGGAGCCAACCGCGGGCACAACAGCATCGCGGTGTGTTCAATCGACGGCAAAACGGGAATGCTGGCGCCGGTCGAACGCGTCCCCGCCGGCGGACGGCCCCGGAATTTCAGGATTGATCCCGGCGGTTCATGCATGATCGTGGCGAACCAGGAATCGAACACCATCGACCTGTTTCAGATCGACAGGAAATCGGGGCGGTTGTACGAAACAGGCCAGCGCTTCGGGGTGAGCTGGCCGTGGTGCGTGAAGTTTTTGCCGTGGAAATGAACTGCGGCTCGCGCAAGCGTTCCAATCTTTAATTCGAAAAATAACACGGGAACATGCCCATGGGAAAGACAGCACGGATATTCTGCGTCTGTTTTCTTTTGTCCGCCTGCAACCCGGCCGTCCGCAGGCAGCCGGGCGCGATGCCGGCCGACGGAACGCACCGGGGCGTCTATATTTTCGAAACCGAACCCTACAAGGCCGTTGCAGACCTTGAAATCAAGGGCGGGAAAATAACGGCCGTGCAATGGGTCATCATGGACACGATGCGGAACGTCCCGTTCGACAGCACATACGGGCGGTACATGGAAGGCAACGCTCTGTACGTCGACCAGTGCAAAAAGGACTGGCAGGGATCGCGGGGTTACGCCCCGAGACTGATCCAGACCCAGGACATCAACCGGGTGGACGCGGTCACCGGCGCCACATGGACTCATATGCTGTTCAAAAAGGCCGTCCAGGACGCGTTGAGATAGACCCTCACCCCTATTCGCTCTCCCTCCGGTTCGCTCCGCGGAACAGGTTGGAGGTCATGTTGAGATAGGACCCTCACCCCTGTCCCCTCTCCCTGAGAGGGAGAGGGGGACGTTGAATTCGGGTGCGGAGAATAGAAAAGGCAATTCGAATCTGAAAAATTCACACTCATGATAAAAACCAATATGCCAAACGAAAAAAACAATCACATCTCTTCGGCCGTCATCCGCGACGCTTCGGCCGCGGACGCCGAAAGGATATGCGAAATATACGCCCACTACGTTCTGAACGCGACGGCGACTTTCGAATTGGAGCCTCCGTCAACCGATGAAATGGTCCTGAGGATGCGGCGGGTTCTGGAAAAACACGCCTGGCTGGCCGCGGAGCGGGAAGGGACGGTTCTCGGATACGCGTACGGTTCGCCTTTCAGGGAGAGGGCCGCGTACGCCCATTCGACCGAGGTGACGGTGTACATGGATGTGGATTTCTGCGGCCGGGGTCTGGGACGGCTTTTATATGAAAGACTTCTGGCGCGGCTTCGATCGATGGGATATGTCCAGGCCATCGGCTGTATCGCCCTGCCCAATCCCGGGAGCGTGAAGCTGCACGAAAGCCTCGGCTTTGAGAAGGCGGCCCATTTGAAGCAGGTTGGTTTCAAGTTCGGCCAATGGATCGACGTCGGTTATTGGCAGAAACAAATCGGAGAAATCCAGTTCTGAGTTCCGAGAAACGGAAATATCCGGTGATGGGTTATCGGTGATTGGTACCGGGTACTGGGTCATAAGTGATTGGAAAAAAGACATCAGGTCAATAATCGGCGATTATCACTTATCAATGAGCGATTGGTGTTGCCACGGATTTTTAAGAAGAGGAGTATTTATTGTGAAATATAGAAGCAGGTTTTTTCTTTTCCTGGGTTTGAACGCAGCGGTTTCGGGCTGCATGTCCGTTTTGAACCATGATGGATGGGTGGATCTCATGCCCGGCCCGTCCCTTGAAGGCTGGACCATCGTGGACGTGCCCGCGGACGGGCCGCCGCCCTCCCGGCCGCAATGGACCGTGGACTCCGGCTCGAAGGTGCTCCGCTGCACCGGCGGGGGAGGGAGGGACTGGCTGCGCTGCGATAAGAAGGAATACGGGGACTTCGTTCTGCATGCCGAATGGCGGTTCATCCCCCTGCCCGATTCAGCCGCAGCGTACAACAGCGGCGTCTTCGTGCGCAACGCCCCGGACTGGTCCGTCTGGCACCAGGCCCAGCTCGGGAGCGACAACGGCGGATACCTGTTCGGAAATTCCCCGTTCCGCGGCGAACCGAAACGGTTCAACACGCGCGGGCAGCTGAAAAGAAATTTGCTGCATCCGGCCGGGGAATGGAACTCGTATGAAATCGCCTGCCGAGGCAGAAATATGGATCTCTCGGTCAACGGAACGGCGGCCACGGCCTGGGACTCCTGCGAAGTCGTGAAGGGGTACGTGGGGCTGGAGGCGGAAAATTACGAGGTGGAATTCCGGAATTTGAGGATCAAGGAATTCTAAAACAAAACGCGGATCCAGCTCGCTGCGCTCCCTGGACAGGTACCAGCTCGCTGCGCTCCCTGGACAGGTTTATGCTGATGATGGCCATATTTAACACCGAAAGACACCGAAGAGCACCGGAACAAGCTTTGTTTTCTTGTATCATGGTTCCGAAAATAAAAAGCCCGTCCCGCTTGAGCGGGACGGGCTTTTTATTTGACACCAAAGGAGAGGTTAGAACGTGAAGCCCACGGACAGGCGGCTGACGTTGTCGAACAGCTCCATCATGGAATACGAATAAGACACTTCCATGTTTTTGCCCATGAGGGACTGGTTGAAGCCGGCCCCGAACGACGCGCCCTGCACGTCGTGGTTCGTGACGAAACCGCCGCGCAGCGCCAGCCTGTTCATGAACGTGTACTCGAGGCCCATGTGCAGGCGTTCGGTGTAGTTGTTCGGATGGGTGAACTCCACCGAGAGCAGCGCCGCATGGTCCTTGTGCTCGGCCATGAACCAGTCGAGCATGTCCATGGAAGCGCCTACGGCGAACGTCATGGGAAGCTGGGCCGTGAGTTCCTCGTATTTCACCGAGGTGGCGAAGTTGCGTATGGACATGCCGAAATTGAAGCTCCTGAACCCCGTGTTGTATTTGACGCCGAGGTCGAAAACGAGCTTGTTGGATTCGTTCTCCTTGAGGTCGCCGTTCGTATCGGTCGTGATGTTCTGGCCGAGTTGATGGCCGACGTAGCGCACATCCCCGCCGATGATGAACATGCTGCTGACGGTGCGCGCGAAACCGAGACCGAACGCATAGGCGCCGGTGTTGGTGAACACGCCGTTGTCGATGTACCCCAGGGGATTCGAAGACGCGGCCGATTTCGAGATCAGCGACGTGCCGTACATTTCGCCGTAATCGACCGACAAAAAGCTCAACCCGAAGGTTCCCACGCTGCCCATTTTCCAGGACAGGGCTCCGGCCAGGTACTGGATGTCGGCAATCCACTGGGTCTTCGAAACGAAGGCGCCGAAACGGCCGTTCATCTCGGCCAGACCCGCCGGATTGTAAAACATGGCCTCGGGTCCTTTGCCTGTAGAGGTGTAAGCCTCGCCCAGGGCCGCGGCCCGCGGCACGATTCCGACCTGAAGGAAGTTCATCGTGCTTTGCCCCACCTTTTTCAGGTCGACGCCCTGTTCAAAAACCAGATCCTGCTGTGCGAATAGGGGGACCGAGCACGACAGGATGGCTCCTATAAGCAAATAGACTGTTTTTTTCATGTGCATCCTCCTATCGAACAACGCAGAATTTTTGGTAGGTCAGCTCGCCCTCGGCCGACTTGAAGACGGCGATATACACGCCGCTCTGGATCGCCTGCTGGCTCTGGGTGGTCATGTTCCAGTACTTATAACCCGTTTTCTGCGGGTCGTCGTGCACGATGGTCTGCACCAGGTCGCCGTTTTCCGTGTAGATCGTGATGGTGCAGACTTCGGGCAGGTTGAAGAACATGATGCCCCGGTCGCCGGTCCACCCGTACGAGGTCAACAGCGGGTCGCGGAGGTTGTACGGGTTGGGGACGATGCGAATCTTGCTCATGTCGGGCTGCGCGGGCCTGGGGGGCTGGACCTCGGTGGTGGTGGGCTGCCACATGCGCCCGCTCCACACGGTCTTGCCGCGCGAGGCCGGATCGGCGTTCATGTCGTTCGCCGCAACCTGTATCGCCGACTGCACATAATAGAAATAGGCGGCGCCGAACAAAATGTTGGTGTCCTTCCACGCGTGTTCGGCCGCCTTTTCGGAGGCGCCGGTTTGGTGGACGACGTCGAAGAACACCGTGTCGTACCGGCTGATGCGACGCAGTATCCGGTATCCGGCGAAGTTCGACAGCTTCTCCGCTTCCGGAGCCGACCATTTGATTTCCACGCCGTCTCCGAAACCGGTGATTTCGCGGTTCGGAGGCTGCGGCGCCATGGGCACCTGCCAGTTGGTCTTGAAGTTGTGCTTGATGCGCGAGCACGATTTCATCATCGAATCAATGCCCGTGCTGATCCAGCGGTCCGCCTTTTTATCGTTTTCAGACGCGCCGTTCGCGAAGGCGAAATTGGGCGGGAAATAGCCGGTCGTGGCGTTGGGAAGGTTCGGAGGATCGGTGATGGTGCCGGCCTTCAGCTTCATACCGATTTCCCTGGCCTTCTTGATGCCGATGCCGGCGAAACCCGTGGCGTATACGATGTGGATGGATTCGCCGTTTTTAAAGGCCGGGTATGGGCCGCAGCTCGAAATGCGCTCGCTCCAGATGGCGCCGTCGCTGTAGCCCTCGCCCAGAACCGTCCAGTCGTTGCTTCCCTGCTCGTCGCTGTTCGCCCGGTGGTGGGTGCCGGTGGTCTGGCCGGGTATTTCCTGGCCGGTGAATTTCTTGCCGGACATCAGGTCGTAAAGCAGGTCGCGTCCCTCGGCATTGCCCCAGAGCTGGTTCACGCCCATGGGGAACTGGCTGTAGACGTAGGTGTTGCGGGGCTGGATGGGATCGTCCACGTCATTGGCCGATTCCGTGAACGGCTCCTTGGACACGTGCAGCACGGTGTAGAACTGGACGAGGTACTCGTACAGCCGGCCGTCCTGCGCCAGCATGGCTCCGTGCATCTGGTCGCCTGACCGCGAGGGATCGTCGGCGTGGTATTCGTAGAACACGCGCAGCGAATCGCCGGGCTTGGCGCCGTAGTAATGCTGCCAGCTCATCGCCACGTTGACGGCGTCGGCGCCGGGTATTCCGGGGTTGCTTCCGTTGGCCCTGCGTACGTAGCTGATTTCACCGCTGTGCCAGCTCGCGTAGAAATCGGTGAGCGTCTTGCCGCTCTTGTTGGTCAGCACGAGGTCGCACACGATGTAGTTGTCGTGGAAGTTCTGGCTCCAGGCGAACAGCTTGCGCTGGATTTCGACGCCCATGGCGTTCTTGCCCGTGACGGTCACGACCTGGTCGCTGGTGCCGGTCATTTTCGACGGATCGGTGGTGCCCAGGGACGAGATCTGCACGCTGGTTCCGTTCACCTTGTACATGGGGAGGTCCCAGCGCACGTGGTTGGTCATCTCCTTGGTGACAATCGAAGGCGTCATGGGATACACGTCGATGGATCGGATCACGGCCTTGGGAATGAGCTTACCGTCGGGAGCCGTCCAGTTGGTGGCCGCCATGGTGATGTACGAACCGGTCACGCCGTCGCCGTTCTCCATGGATGACCCCTGGTTGTCGTAATCGGCCGTCCACCAGCTCGAACCGAAGTTGAACTGGCTGACGCCGCCATCGTCCTTCACGCCGCCGAAAACGCGGTTCACCCGGATGATGGCGGTTTTGCCGTCGGCCCAGGCCGCCTGGAAGACCAGAACCGATCCGAGCAGGCACAACGCGACGGCAAGCCATGCGGTCTTTTTTATGTTCAATCCTTTCATACGGTTTTCTCCATTCGTTTGGGTTGAACCCCTTAGAGATTGATGGTGACGCCGAACCAGACGTCGCGCGGATAGCCATACAGCCAGACATCGGCCACGTCGGGGTCGTTGATGTAGGGCTTGTCGCTCGAACGCAGGTCGCCGATCTTGTCGCTGCCGGGCTGGTAGAAACCCGCTTTCTTGTTGGCCTCGATTGCGCGCAGGGCGTCGTAAACGGGCGAATCGTACATGGGCAGGTGCAGCGAAGCAAGGTAGTTGGTCCTGTCGGTCGCGTTCTTGAAGCACCATCCGTTGTCGATCCAGTTGACCTTGAGGTCGAGCACGTTGTTCACGTCCACGAAGAAGTTGATTTTCATGCCCTTGACCGCGAACATCTTCGACACCTTGAGGTCGAGCATGTAATAATCGGGATAACGCTGGTTGTTGGTCAGGTTGCGGATGTTCGCCGGGTTCCACGTGAACACGCCGCCCTTGCTCCACGTGGGCAGGGCGCTGACGAGCCAGCCGCCGGCGGGATGCAGGCCGCCCACGTTCGGGCCGAAATCGTCGGGCACGTTGAACGTGATATTGGCCGCAACACGCGGCTGTGTGGTGGGCACGTTCTCGTTCGCCAGGTAGAGGCTGTTGTCGAGCGTGTTGTTGACCGCTTCCTCATAGGCGTACCGCCTGCCGGTGTTGCCGTTCTTGTTGATGAGGAACCAGAAATTGACCCAGCCGGTGAGGAACCGGCCGTATTCCTTCACGATTTTCGCCTCGAAACCGTGCACGTCCTGGTACCGGTTGTTCAGGCTCGAGTAGTAGTCGAGGCCGTTCGTCTTGCCGTAGTACCGGATGTCGGCCGCCTCGCCAGTCACGTCCTTGTAGTACGTGCTCAGGTCAACGAGGTACTGGTCGGCCAGGTTGTACGAAAGGCCGAGTTCGTACTGGATGGTGCGCGGCGGTTCCATGTTCGGGTTGCCAATGCGGCCGAGGCCCTTCTTGGCGAAGCGCTGGCTGTACATGAACATGCTCGAATACGACACGGGAGAACGGAAATGCCCGTAGTTGAAGTAGAATTTGGACC
>JBFZEN010000268.1:0-4860 GCA_041306805.1 bacterium | reverse complement strand
TCAAAGCGCATGTCCGGGTCTTTGACATAAGAGCAGAATGTCATTCCGCCGACCGGGTCGATATGGAAAACGTTTCTTCCCGTGGCGCAGCCGGAGAACAACAGACCGTCATTCCGCGTGTGTTTATACTCGCCGGCGGAAATCCCTTCCCTGGACATGTCAGGTGGGTCCAACTCCACCACATCCTTTGGGTCAAGGCGCTGATTCGCGATCTCGGCGTTGCGGACGGGGTCGCGGCAGGCGGACAAATAGAGCAACGGCGCACCGACGCGAAAATGTTTGCTCAACGATTGGGCCAGTTCCTTCATTTTCTCCCATTCATGCCAGTTGGCTCGCATGGGGACCAACTGGACCATGAATCCCGTCCCCGCTTCCTGCAGGTATCGGAAACCCCGCATGACCATTTCGAAGCCGCCGGGGTGGCGGGTCACGCGGTCGTACGTCTCTTTCGTCGCGCCGTAAAGGGCTATCAGCTTGACCCCTTTGCGCTTCAGCAATTGCGCGATTTCGGGCGTGATCAAAGTGCCGTTGGTGTTGAGCGTATATCCTGGTGATTTGGCCGCAAGGTATTCTAAAATTTCAGGAAAATCCGGGCGAAGCATGGGTTCTCCGCCCGAGATATTCCATTTTCGGCAACCCATGCTCCTGGCCTGATCGGCGATGTTTTTAATCTCATCGAACGCGAGTTCACGCTGCTTCTCAGGAGAGTCGGCTGGAATTCTCAGCCAGCAGTGCAGGCAGTTGTTGTTGCAGCGATATGTGAGATCCAGATTCCCTTCGAGAGGAAGCCGGGGAATTATATCCATTTTTATTAATTTTGAATATTCAGGCATGCACTCTGCTTTTCGTATGTTTTAAATCGTTCACGTCGTATTAAACTTGCATATTAAATACTATTTACCGCTGATCCATTCCTACTTGAAGGGAGATGAATATTTATAATCGCTTCCACTCCTCATGATGCAGAATAACAGAAGCAGAATTGTAACAAATCATCTTCAATTTTAGTCAGTCTTGGCTAAAAAAGCAAGAGAAAAGTGAAGGCGCTATGATGAAATCGATATTCACTTTTTCACACCTAGAGTTTACAGTCAATTTAACCATTTGGCTGGAGCCGGTATTGCTATTATGACGGACGAATCGTCGAGCAATCGTCGCGGCACTTGTTGTTGGCGCCGGGAGTTTTCCACAGGCAGGTATTGTAGGTTGAATTGGATCCGACAAGACCGGTAGTGGCTTGCTTGCATGCCGTTAACACCGCCTCCTCCGGCTTGCTTCGAACCAGAATAATCAGCTCCGGTGTATTCCATTCTTTCTTGTACGTTTGTCGTTCTATATTTTTCATATTATTCTGTTACGTGTGTCGCCTATTGACTAATAAATGCATATGTATACTCCAGGCACCTAAGTAGTAATCATTATTAAGTTAATCAATTTCGAGTATCCAATCAAGAATTTTGTTACAACTTATTATTCATCTCCGAAATAAAAATACACCGTCCCCTCATACAATTTCCCCAGCCTCGGCACCATGTTCGGCTGGCCCTGCGGTCCATGGTCCCTGGCCGCGTGAAACTTGGTGCCTATCGGCGCGATGCCGTGCAGAAACGACAGATCGCCCGGGGGAAAATCCACGTGCGCGGTCTGGGGGCTGAAGAAAGCGCCCTCAGGCTCCTTCGGCGTGAACAGGCGCAGAAACAGGCCGTCGCCCGCGAACACCATGGTGACGGGCGTGCTTTCCGACTCCAGAACGGCCCAGTACATGCCGGCGTGGAATCCCTTGAATTCGGGTTATTCCCGTTTCAGCGCCGTCACGGCGTTGTTGTATTTTTTATGCCATACGCCGAAATCGGCCCCCTTCATCCTGTTCTTCCAGACACGGTAAGGCCCCCTGCCCAGCCAGCGCATCCCAGTCACCCCCTCTTCCGCATAGTCGAAAGTCACGCCGAGGTAATCGGCCGTGCTGTGACCCGGCATGGCGTAGGCGTAGTCGAGCCTCAGCCATCCGTCCGGCGCCAGCTGCCAGCGTACCGACCGCATGACGCCGTCGTATTTCGCTTCCACCGCCTCGTTTGATCCTTTGGAATAATGCCTTACCTTGACCGCTCCGGCACCGCCCTGCACGGGACGCGGCCCGTTCTTCAGCGGGAATTCCCTGCCATGATGGACGGCGCGCACGAGAAGCCCGGTGGCCGTATCGATTTCTATCTCCGTTCCCGCGGCCTTTAAAACAAACAGGCCGCCCGTTGTTTCGCATGCGGCTTTTCCGGGACCGATTTTCAAGATGCGCGCAGCCGCGGTTTCGGGACCGGGAATCATCCATGCCCACGAGGCGATTTCCCGGCCATGCGGGTCCGTGGCTGAAACGGACAACGCGTCGTGTTCCCGCCAACCGGACGGCAGGCTGATGTGCAGGGAATCAGCTCCGTGGGGCGGAACATCGGGGGAAAAGGCAACGCCCTCTGTTGCGACCGAGCACCCGATGTTGCCCGAGACGGGCGATGGGAAATCGACCAGCTTCCAAACAAAGCGGACTTTATTGAGATCTGTAAAGTCGTACCTGTTTTCCACGCGCAGCGCGCCCGCGAAGGACGGCGGCAGCCTGTCAAGCCCGTCCAGTTCAAAGGCCACCGGCGACCAGATCTTCTTGACGGCGAAAAAGCTGCCTTCTTTTTCGCGGTACGGCCCCAGCACGCCGTCGGGCCCGTGGTTGCCGTCGGTATCGATGGCCCCGTTCCTGTCATCGCGGACAATGCCTTCGTCGAGCAGGGCCCAGAGAAAACCGCCCGCGGCCAGCGGGTGCCTGATCATCAGGTTCCACCAGTCCTCCAGGCCGGCGCCGCCGCCCCCGTCGTACAGGCCGTGCAGAAACTCGGTCGGCATGATGATGTCGCTGCCGTGAAAGAAAACGCCCGGGCAGCAGTCATACGCCTCATAATGGCCCGTGTTGAAGCCGTTGAAGTTCAGCCACGGATGGATCACGGTGCGGCCCTGCCTGTCCCATTCTGCGTACTCCCCGGCCAGATCGGTGTTGAAGCCGCCCTCGTTCCCGTTCGCCCAGAGAATGACCGAAGGATGGTTGGCGTCGCGCAAGACCAGCTCGCGCACCAGTTTCCGGCCCGGTCCGGTGTCATAGGCCGCCTGCCAGCCGGTCAGCTCGTCGATGACGTACAGGCCGAGCGAATCGGCGGCATCGAGAAAATGCGCGTCGGGAGGGTAATGCGAACAGCGCACCGCGTTCATGTTCATGTCTTTCATGAGGGCCGCGTCCGCGGCGCTGATTTTCCGGCTGGTGGTGCGGCCCGAGGAAGGCCAGAAGGAATGCCTGTTGACGCCCTTCAGAAGGACCCTGGTCCCGTTGACGTACAAACCGTCATGCGGGCGCGTTTCGACCGTGCGGAAGCCGAAGGGAACGGCGACCTCGTGTAAAACCCCGCCCTTTTCTTCCAGACGGATGCGTGCCCGGTATTGATTCGGGAATTCGGCCGACCAGGGCCTGGCTCCGTCTATTTTAGCGCGCAAAGTTGTTTTTTCCTGGTCCCCTGTCGAGTCGATGGACAGGGAGAAGCATTGCCCCGCGGGACGGCCGTCCATTTCGAAAATCCGGCATGAAACGCGGCCGGCCGTCGTGACGCCGCCCGTGAACACGTCGGCGGAAAATTCCCCCGTGTGGCGGGCATCTATCGCGACCCGCTCGATGTGCTGCGCCGGAAAAGCCTCCAGCCATACCGGACGGAATATGCCTCCGAAAAGCCAGAAATCGGCCTTGCGTTCCGCCCGGTTGATCGACGCATCGGCTGAAAATTTGCGGACCCGGACTTCGATCTGGTTTTGCCGGCCGTACCCCAGCAGGCCGGAAATGTCGTACCTGAATTCGTAGAATCCCCCCCTGTGCTCAGGCCCCGCGATGATGCCGTTGACTTTCACCTCGGTGTCGGTCATGGAACCGCCGAAAACAATGTCCACTTTTTTGCTTCGCCACGATTCGGGCACCATGAACCAATGCCGGTACAGGCCGACGCTGTCGGGCGCAGGCGGATCGGTCCAGTCGCGCCAGTACCGGTATGTTCCGAAACCCTGCATCTCCCAGTTCGAAGGAACGGCGATGTCCGACCAGATCCCGCCTTTCCGGCCTCCCGAAACCCTGAACCGCCAGATGACGGCATCGTCGTTGCCCGCGCCCGAAAGCATGAGGGTTTGCGTCGTTTCCCCGTAAACGCCCGACCAGAACCACATCGCGGCGCAGAAAAAAGGGCCTCTTTTAAAGAAACCGGACAGCTTCAACTTTCTCTTCTCCCATGATAAATGAAGAGGCCGGTCCCCGACAGACGGGATCGGCCTCTTTGACAAGTTCAATGCATCTTTCTCAAGGGACAATGTCCCCGGGTACTAGTCGATACGGATGAACTCGATGCGGCGGTTCTTCGCCCGGCCGTCGGCCGTGACGTTCGGCGCAACGGGTTTGTCGGGACCGATTCCGGCCGTCTTGATCCGGCCGGCCGTGATTCCCCTCGAAACCAGATAGGCCTTGACCGCATCGGCGCGCCGCTGCGACAGCTTCATGTTGGTCAGCCTTTTTCCCGCGTTGTCCGTGTGTCCGCTGACTTCCACCATCATCTTCGGATAATCGGAAAGCGTCTGCACCACCTTGTCGAGGACCGTTTTCGCCCCCGGTACCAGCTGGGCGCTTCCCGTCTTGAAATGGATGCCTTCCAGAACGATCGGGGCATCCTTTTGAATCACGATTTCCGGCTTGGTGTCGGGACATCCGTCCTCGTCGTCAAAACCGTTGACGGTCTCGGCCTGGCCCGGGCACGCGTCCTTCAGGTCGGGAACACCGTCGCCGTCGTTGTCCAGGTC
>JBFZEN010000267.1:0-2588 GCA_041306805.1 bacterium | reverse complement strand
AGAACCTTCATCAATCGTGCCCTGCAGGCAGGCGCAGCTGTGGCTTTGCCCGTTGCCCTTTCCGGCAGGTCTGCTTCGCGTGGCATCCTGGGCGCCAATGATGCGGTGCGCGTCGCGATTGCAGGGCTGCGCATCAAGGGATCCCAGCATGTGGATCTGTTCCGGCAGATACCCGGCGTTCGCGTGGTCGCTCTATGCGATCCGGACAGCGGGATTCTGGACAGGGAAATGGACAAGTTCAGGACCCGGAACGAGACCGTCGAGGGATTCCGGGATGTCCGAGAGGTGCTGGACCGCAGGGATGTGGACGCACTGATCATCGCAGCTCCCAACCACTGGCATGCACTGATGGCAGTCTGGGCCTGCCAGGCGGGGAAGGATGTTTATGTGGAAAAACCGGTTTCCCATAACATCTGGGAGGGCAGGCGCATCGTGGACGCGGCCGGGCATTACGGCCGCATCGTGCAGTGCGGCACTCAGAACCGGTCGGACGAAGGATTCGCCGGTTTCGTGGAATATCTCCGCTCAGGGGAAATCGGACGCGTGAAGCTCGCCCGGGGTTTCTGCTACAAGCGGCGGGAGAGCATCGGGGTTGCAGGCGGACCGCAGCCGATCCCTCCGGATGTGGATTACAACCTCTGGACGGGTCCGGCAAACCTTCTGCCCCTGATGCGGAATCAACTCCACTACGACTGGCACTGGGACTGGAACACGGGGAACGGGGACATCGGCAACCAGGGCGTGCACGAGCTGGACATGTGCCGCTGGGCGCTCGGAGAACGGGGCCTTCCATCAGCCGTCTCGAGCGTCGGCGGTCGGTTCGGGTACGCGGACGACGGGCAGACGCCGAACACCCAGATTGTTCTTTATGAATATTCCATTCCGCTAATATTCGAGGTCCGCGGCCTCCCCCGGAAAACGGGAGACCCGGCCATGGATGCGTATCGCGACGTGCGCATCGGCGTGGTGATCGAATGCGAAGGCGGCGTTTTCGCCGGCGGGTCCGGCGGTGGGTGGGTGTACGACTCCGCGGGCGGCCGGATCAGGCAGTTCACAGGTTCCGGGGGAAGCGGGCATGCGGCCAATTTCATACAGGCCGTGCGCAGCAGGAAACGGTCCGATTTGGCGGCCGACATTCAGGAAGGCCATGTTTCATCCGCGCTCTGCCACATGGCCAACATTTCCCACAGGCTGGGGCAGGAGGCCTTCCTGTCCGGAGTCCCGGAAACACTCCGGCAGCCGGAATTCAGGGAGGCTTGCGGAAGGATGCGGGAACATTTGGAATACAACGGCGTTCATTCCGATGAAAAGACGATCGTCGGCCCGCGGCTCGTGTTCGAACCCGAAAAGGAGCAATTCATCACGGGCGCGGAATACGACGCGGAATTCTGGGCCAATGCCATGCTGAAAAGGGAATACCGGCATCCCTTTATGATGCCGGGAGCATTCGAATAAACGAAGAAATCAAACCGGGAGAAAAAGAATGATCAGGATTGAAAAAGGGGCTGCGCTGCTCGTCTGTATCGGGATTGCCGGAAGTTTGGCGGCCCAGGAAATGAAACCCATCGACATCAAGCTGCCCAAGCCCATGTTCGTGGGCACGCCGCAGAATCTCAATGTGCCGAATCTGGAAAAGCCGCTCGGAAAGCCAAGGCCGCCGTTCCTCGCTCCCGCCGGCACGGCCAACGTCGCGTTCGGAAAGTCGGTTGCTTCAACGGACGAGGAGCCGATCATCGGCGAGATCGAGATGATCACGGACGGGGACAAGGAAGCTGCGGACGGCAGTTACGTGGAGCTGGGCCCCTTCGTCCAGCATGTCACCATCGACCTGGAAGCCAGGCATGATATCTTCGCCGTGGTGGTCTGGCATTTCCACAAGCAGGCGCGTGTTTATTTCGATGTGGCGGTGCAGGTGTCCGATGATCCGAATTTCGTCAAGAACGTGCAGATCATTTTCAACAATGACCAGGACAACTCGGCCGGCCTCGGCGTGGGCAAGGACATGCATTATGTGGAGACGGCCGAGGGCAAGCTGATCGACGCCAAGGGCGTTCAGGGCCGCTACGTGCGGCTCTTCAGCAACGGCAACAGCAACAACGACCTCACCCATTACATCGAGGTCGAAGTATACGGCAAGCCTGTGAAGTGACAAGATCTTCCCTCAAATCCTACCTCCTTTTATTCATCCTTTTAATGGCCGCTGCAGGCATCCGCCTGCAGCGGCTTGACCTCCGTCCCATGCATACGGACGAGGCCGTGCATGCGGTCAAATTCGGGGACACTCTCGAATCGGGACAATACCGGTATGACCCCGAGGAGTACCACGGCCCCACGCTGTACATTTTTTCGCTCATTCCGGCGCGGATTCTGGGTATTACGAAATACGAATCCCTGACTGAAGGAGCCCTGCGCATCGTTCCCGTTCTCTTCGGCCTCGGTCTGGTCCTGCTGCTCCTTCCGCTGCGCAGGGGGATCGGATGGACGGCTGTGATTGCGTCCGGCTTCCTGACAGCCGCTTCCCCGGCCATGGTGTTCTACAGCCGTTACTACATCCAGGAGACATTGTTCGTCTTTTTCGCATTCGGACT
>JBFZEN010000266.1:0-9953 GCA_041306805.1 bacterium | reverse complement strand
CCAACCACGACGGGCACAGCTTTTTCGACTCGGAAGGCAGGGGAGACATCTCCCGTTTCATGCAACTGTACATGGACCAGTACCTGGGCAGCAGGGACGGGGGTTACATTTCCGTCCCGTTCGGGAACCACGACCTGGAGCGCATCAAGAACAACGGCAGGACGGACAGGGACATGTCCGTGATCTTCGCCTTCATGCTGACGTTGCCCGGCACGCCTTTCGTGTATTATGGGGACGAGATCGGCATGCACCAGGTGCACGGCCTGCCCCATACCGAGGGCAGCTACATGGGGCGCGCCGGCGACCGGACGCCCATGCAGTGGAATGCGGGGCCGAACAAGGGTTTTTCCGCGGCCAGGCCCGAAACCCTCTACAGGGCGGTCGATCCTTCAGCCGGGGCGCCCGACGCGGCTTCGCAGGAAAAGGACCCCGGCTCGCTGCTGAACAGGGTCAAGGAAATGATCCGGATTCATCATACGGAACCGGCGTTCAAGGCCTTCGCGGAATTCGTTCCCGTGTATGCTGAAAAGGAAAAATATCCCCTCGCGTACGTGAGGGCCCACGGCAAAGACAGGCTGCTTGTCGTTCTCAATCCCGCGAACAGAACAACCGCGGCCACGTTCGACATGACCTATCCAAGCCGCCGGCCGGAATTGATATGCGGGGAAGGTAAAATCTCATTGAAAAAGAACGAGGCGTCCGTCCGCATGAAACCCGTCAGCTACGCCGTATTCAGGGTGGACGCGGCGGAATGACGCGAACCGCCGGGCCGGCGAAAAAAGTTGAAATTGGCATGCGGTTTTATTAGATTGAACTTCGAGACGTGAACCGTTGTTACCATTATAAGGAGGCCGTACCATGCTGAAGAAAACACTGCTGACACTGGGGCTCATCGCATTGATGGCAGCCCAGGCGCCCGCGCAGATCTATTTCGGCCCGCAGGGGGGCTATTACAAGGCCCAGGATGCCGACGAGGCCGTCCTGATGGGCGGCGCGGCGCTGAGAATGAAATTGGGCTCGGCGCTGGGCATCGAGGGGTCGATCAATTACAGGCAGGAAAAATACGGGGACGGCGCCGTGACCGCGAAGGGCTGGCCCATCATGGCGACGGGCCTGATCTACCCGATCCCCATCGTCTACGCGGCCGTCGGTTTCGGCTGGTACAACATAACGCTCGATTACAAGCTGGCCGAGCTGAAGGATGAAACCGTACAGCAAGTCGGATGGCATTTCGGCGGCGGCGTGGAACTGCCCCTGGGGCCGCGCGTGAAACTGACGGGCGACGTGCGATACGTGTTTCTCGATTATGATTTCAAGGAAATGCCTGGCAAGGATTTGAAGAACAATTTCACGGTATTCACGGCGGGGCTGCTGTTCAGATTGTAGGTTGTTATTATATTGTGGTTATTGTATTGTAGGGGCGTCCCGCAGGACGCCCCTACTGATTATTTCTGATAGATCAATTTTTTCATCCCGACAAAATTACCCGCCTTCATCCGGCAGATGTACATTCCGCTCGAAATGCGCTCCGGACGCCACGCTATTTCATGCATCCCGGCCTCCTGCCTTGCATCCGCCAAAGTCTCGACCACCCTGCCCCGCAGGTCCAGCACCGTCACCGTCACCCGGGCGGCGGCGGGAAGCGCATATCGTATCCGCGTCTCCGGGTTGAACGGATTGGGATAATTCTGGTACAAGCGGAATCCCGCTGGCGGAGCATTCGCGCCATCCGCCGCGATGCGGTTCGTTCCCGAGTTCGGTTTTCCCGCCGACCCCCCATACCTCTCCGACGCCCGCCAGCTTTCGGGCAGGGCGTTGTCGAGCAGCGGACTGATCAGTTCGAGGCTGTATCCCTTGCCGTCCGGCTTGGAAGGCCAGGGAGAATCCGTATCGTAGGCCACCGAGTCCACCAGGTCATTGACGGCGGAATACAGTCTGACCGCGTCGCCCCGGCCCAGACCGAAATCAAGATTGCCGATGATTCCGGCCGTGTTCGGTGCCAGATCTTCGAAATCGGAGGTGTCGACGCATACGACCAGGAAACCCGAAGCCGGCATGACGGTTCCCGCGGGGAACCGGAAGACGTGGCCGTCGTCATCGTCGCGGAGCGTCCAGCCTGAAACATCCCGCGGCACGGGGCCGGGATTCAGCAATTCAACCCAGTCCCCGCTGGGCCAGTCGTCCGGTTCGCGGTACATGATTTCATTGATCACGACGGAACCGGCTGATATCGACGTCGAATCGCACAGCCCCAGGTCGGAGCCGCCGGTGCCCCGGCCGGTTCCGGGCGAGCCGGGCTTGAGGCGGAAGACCGCGTCGAATTCGGGAACGCCCGTCATGCAGGACGGCGCACCGTCGTACGCATCGTCGTTGGCCATGGAGTGCGAAATGTCCAGCGCGCCCGCGAGCGGAGCATGCGTGCTGTTCAGGTAGTTCCAGATATTGTCTTTGTTGTTGAAGAGAATGGAGTTTGTCACCTTCATGAAATCGCGGTACGACGAGGCGTAGCTGTCTCCGATCCGGAGTCCGACGTTGTTTTCGACGGCGACGCAATGATCGACAAACACATGGGGTCCCCTGGCGTACCCGTCCTCGGTCCAGCCGGCCTCGAACCCCTGGTCGTTTTTCATGGAGATGGTGTTGAATATTTTTACCGTGTCGCCCCCGGACGCGGCCACGCCTTCATGGATGAAATCTTCGAGCCAGCAATTCGAAATCTTCAGGCGGGAGGCATGGTGGTCGATGGCGTCGTCTTTGCCCGTGACGAAATAGCAGCGGTTGATGACGGAATACTGCGGGTATTTGGGGTTCACGTAATCGATGTGGAATCCGTCGGTGTCGATGTCTTCGGTATAGATGTGGTCGTCGTTGGGAAGGTTCATGAGATGGCTGTCCGTGTAGTTCAGGAGCACCCTGTGGAATTCGCCGCCATGCCAGACGAAGGACGACACCGAATTCGAGACCGTCACCCTGGAATCCTGCACGCCGAACACCTTGCCGGGAGAATAGAGAAAAAAGCATTGATCGAATGAAAAGACGCAGTCCTGCTTCCCGTAGAAGATATGCTGATGCCCCGTGTGCCAGCCGTCGTCGGTCGGGAAGCCTTTCGACGCGTCGCCGCCACCGTTCAGGACCATGCAGTATTTGAACGCGGCCTGCCCGCCGGTGAATTCCATTCCCCCCCAGGGTTCGGACCAAAGCTCCGATGTGATGACAACGGGGTCGTCCGCCGTACCCTCGACCGAGATTTCGCCCCTGACGTAAAAATTGACGTTCTTTTTCACGAGAATCCACGTCCCCTGTTTGATCGTCAGGCGGCATCCGGCCGGGACGGTGAGATGCGAGGTGACCAGGCGGTCCGCCGTGCCGTCCCAGACCACGTCGCCTGCGGGGAGTCCGCCCGAGACGGACTCGACAGGCACGGAGGAGATGGTCACGTGTTTCTGCGCCGCCGCCGAGGCGTTCTGCGCGCCCATGGTGAAACCCGATTCCGAGACAATGCGGACCGCGGCCGTTCCGGCTCCGCGCCTGATCGGGATGAGGGTGTCGGGATGCGCGCCTTCGAACGTGAGCGACATCGGGGTCTGGTCCGTGAACTGGATGCGCCCGTCCATGTCGCGCAGCCGGACGACCACGGGAAAACTCCGGCCTGACCGGATCCGAGCCGGGGCGATGAGCTCGGCGCGGATTCCGGCGTCGCGAGAAAAAACGGCCGAAACCGTCCGGTCGCACTTCAGATCGAGGGAAACGGAATCCGTTTGAGGCAGGGACGCGTCGGACCATTTCTCGAACCGGTATCCCTCGGCCGGGACGGCCGTCACGGAAACAGGAACGCCCTTGAAATAAACGCCCGTCCAGGGAAGATGGTCCAGGGGCATCCCGTTGATCCTCACGGTGCCGTTCCCCCCGTCCGCGTCCACGGTGACATGGGCCCGCCCGGCCAGGCCAAAATATTTCTCCGCCTGCCCGCGGACCACGTCCGGCCTCTGGCGTATGAAGGCGCGCAGCGCCTCCACGTCCGATTTCCAGGTATCAAGCGAGCCGCCCCATTCGGACGCCTCGGCCGGAATCTCGGATTCAATGGCGGCGGCAAGCGAATCGAGCACCGATAAAACGCGTTCGGGCGCGAACACGGTGTTCAAACAACCGGCCAGGCGGTTGATGAAGGTCAGGCGGTAGGAGGGGTTCTGAAGGAGTTTCGGAGCGATCCTGTTCGCCCAGAACGGATATCCGGACGGGGGCGTGAATTCGTCGTAATTGACATCGATAAGGGCGCGGTCCATGTCCCATATGGCCCATTGCCATTTGGCGCCGTCCCGATTTTCCCTGAACACGTAGGCGCCGTAATTCCAGCTCCGGTACTGGGTCGCCTGGACCAGCGTCATCAACGCGGTGAAGTTGCCGATGTCCATCCGTTTGGCGGCCTCGGCGAACATGGAATCGGTTTCAAACGTGTGGCCGTCGATGAAGGCCATGAAATCGCGCCATGCGTCCGCCGTGCCGTTGTCCAGCTCCCATCCGTCCGGGGTCCGGTCATCGGGCCAGCGCAGGCGTATCACGTCCGCGTCGGCGTATTGGTAATAGTTCCTGATGAAATCAATGTCGACGTCTTCTCGGATGTCGTAGATTCCGCGGCAGGCGCCGTTCACGTACAGCACACAGAAACGGCTGCGCGAGGACGGGTTGCCCAGGTCCCGCCACAGCCCGCTGGCCAGCGGATCGCGCAGCAAGGTTCCGGACGGCTCGGACAATCCGTCGTCATAGCCGGCCCGCAGCACCAGCGTCTTGAAGCGGTTGATCCCGGACTGGCCGAAGAGGCCGAAGTCCAGCGCGTCCGCGCCGTACCCGTCCCGAAAAAAAATGCGGAAGGATTTCTTGGCCATGGTCCTTCCCGTATTGCCCTGGATGCGCAGCCCGGCCGCTTCGTCGAAACCGAGTTTTTTGTCCTCGAAATACTGCATCCAACTCTTTCTCTCCCAGGCCCGGCCCCTTTCCGTGCCGTTGGTTTCTATGCCGATGGACGGATCGGACAGGTTTGCGGGATTGGTGACCAGGGACAACACGGGCAGGGAGTGGACCGCACCGACCAGATAGAGTGCCGATGCGATGGGACCTGCCATCAGGCCGGGCGACATCGTTCCTGCTCGCAGAACGGAGGTTTGACCGATCGAGACGGGTTGGGTGTAGGCCAAACTGCCCGCCGGAGGATCGGAACCGTCCAACGTATAAAAGACGGTGCCGCCGTTCGGCGGCGGCGCGAGTGTGACAAGAACGGGGGATGGGTAGAAGCCCGGAGGGGAGACGATTCCGGGGGCGGGCGACAGCGCCGGCCAGTTAGGCGCATTGGCTCCGCCCAGCGTGGGGCGGATCGCGAAACCCAGCGTCGAGGCGCGGTCGGGATAACGGCCGAAGGAGATGTCGGGGGTCTGTTCGCCGTAGTCGATGCGGTCGAGCACGGTCACGCCGTCGGCGCCGGAGAGAAGGATGGAGCCGTGTGAACGCGACAGATTGAAGTCCGCGTGCAGCGGTCCCTGCTCCGGCTGGCTGTCCGCCCAGACCACGAGATGCCCTTTCGCGGGAATCGTGGTGGCGGCCGGCTGGCCGGACGGGAAACGCCAGCGGGCGGGCTGGGCGGCGTTGTCCGAGAGGCAGAAGCCGGCGAGGTCGACACCCGCGGTGTCGCGGCTGTAAATTTCAATCCAATCGTCGTAGTCGCCGTATTCGTCCGCCGCCGACAGCACGTTGGATGCCATGAATTCGTTGATCAAGACCTGGCATGAGCCCCGATCGTTCAGGGCCAGCCACAACAGCATCGGGAACAGCCACATTCGCGTTTTCATGACAACGGTTTTCTCCGCCTTGAACAGGTCGTTTGTGATTCACGCAACTTAGCGAAAATTCATTACGCAATCAAGCGTGATCTGTCGCGGCTGTTCGATCGGCGGTCCGCCTAGAAAACCCGTCCCTCCCGGGCGGACCTTCAACATACCATGACTCATGATGGTCCGCTCCGCCCGGTGGAACGGGTGCGAGGCTTGTTTTGCCCGATGACGAAACGGCTATTCCAGTGCTTTCAGGTACACGGCCTCGGACTGGACGCCGACCATTTCGCTCTCCACTTTTCCGTTACGGAAGATCAGAACCGTGGGAATGCCTGAAATGCCGTATTGGCCCGCCGTCTTCGGATTCTCGTCGACGTTGATTTTGTAAACCTTCGCCTTTCCGGCCGCTTTATTTGCCACGCTCTCGATGACGGGTCCCGCCATTCTGCAGGGGCCGCACCAGGGTGCCCAGAAATCGACGAGAACCGGAATGTCCGATTTCAGGACGTCTTCTTCAAACGATTTGTCGGTTGTTGCGAGATCCATTTTTTATCTCCTTGGTTTTCATGTTCATGCCTGGATATCAATTTACGCCGACACGGGGGCAATGCGCCTGATTGTCCCTGCGTCTTTCGACAGCATCAACGCGCCGGTGGGGCAGACGCGGGCGCATTTCCCGCAGCCCGTGCACTTCGAAAGGTCCACGACGGGCGCGTCGAAACCGTTCTGCGTCAGCGCGCCGAAAGGGCAGACCCGAACGGCAGGGCAGCGGTGGTTCCGCGGGCACCGGTCGTGGATCACGTTCAAGGCCATGGTTTTCTCCTCTGCGATCTGTTGCTATCTGCCGACGAAGGCTCCCGAAACCAGCGCACCGATGAGGGCGCCGTACGCCGTGCTGACGTACGGATTGCGCGTCAAAGGGCAGGAGCCGGTCGAGCACCCGATGAAACGGTAATTGGCATACCCGAGCGCGGCGCCCGCGGCAATGCCGATGAGCAATTGAACAGGCATGGAATCCTCCATCCGTTAAATAATTCAATAATTCGAATTATCATATAAATAGATCAAAAAAAACACCTATTTCAGGGCGGCCACGACTTTTTTGGCACCGTCATTGACGACCGAGTAGTGCATTTCATTGCCCTCGCGCCTGCCCTCGAGTATGCCCGCCGCCCTCAGCACCTGCAGGTGCTGCGACACGGTGGGCTGGGGCACGCGCAGGCATTCGGCCATGGTGACGACGTTCTGTTCGCCCGCGAGAAGCCCCTCGACGATGCAGTACCGGATGGGGTGTCCCAGGGCTTTCAGCATTTCCGCTTTTTGTCTGTGGCCGGCATTCATGATTGATTATTCCTATATTCAGATATTAATATACAAAAATCCATTCCCAAAAGCAAGCATTTTCAAGCCGCCCGCTCATTTGCCCATTCGCGGGCCGAGCGCATGATGTCGTGAAAATGGGTGTATTTGAAGAGGCTGTTGCGGCCGATGAGATCCAGGTTTTTGAATGAACGCAGGTATTCCATGATGCGGGCGAGTTTTTCGCCGTGATCGACGTCCAGAACGGGGTAGGCGTAATCCATGACAACGACGCGCGAATCGAGCACGTCCGCTTCCCGTATCCAACCGATCTGCGACAGTTTTTGAACGACGGTTTGAACCCACCGCTCTTTACCGGCCTCATCCGGCGATTCATCCCGGCCGCAGGTGATCTCGGCGGTCAGGGAGGTTTTTCCGGGCGGCGCCATGAAGGGGCTGCGGTTTTTCGGCTCGGAGACCCGGTTGAAGGGGAATTCGGGACCGGGAAAATAGACCGTGCCCGAGCGGGTCACGGAATCGACGTTCAGGAAGAGCATGACGAGTATGAGCTTGCGGTAATTCAACCCGTCCGCCAGGGCGGAAATTTCATGCGGGCATGCGGGTTCCAGAAGCTCCAGGAAATGCGGCAGGGGAAGCGTGCTGACGACGCGGTCCGCCGGCGGGTTTTCAGCGTGGTTCAGCTCGACCGATCGAACCAGGCCGTGCTTGTGAAATATCCGCGTGACCCTTTTTCCGGTGAGGCAGCGCCCGCGGCCCATGAATGACGCCATGCTTTCAACGATTCCGCCGAAGCCGGCGGGCAGCAATTGAAACTTGCCGCCGAACGCGGCCGCACCATCCGCCAATCTGCCCGCGTTGAAGGCAAGCACCCATCGGTAGAAAGGGGCCGCGAGGTCGTGTGCCCAAAGCCAGGCGAAGAGAGGAAGAAGGCCGATTCCGATTCCGGCCGCATGGGCCAGCAATGCCCGGAAACGAAAGGACAGGTTCTTGTGTTCCACCGCCATCAGAACCGGCATCCATAATAGAAAAGGTCCATATTTCGGCGATAGCGAAAGGGAGAACCCGATCAACCATCCGGCCAGGCCAAAGTCCGCCGTTTTTCGCCGCCCCAGAATGAGAGAGAACGCGGACAGGTTGCAGAGGTTTGCGAACAGGTCCGGCCTCAGGACGTAAAACTGAAGCGTCAGAAAATTTCCCGCGAAGAAAAGGATGACAATCCATGCGGCCTTTTTGTCTTTCCACACGGTTTTTGCCGTGAAACAGAGCAACACAAGGACGGAAAGGCTGACCCCCGTCGAGATCAGACGGAAGCTTTCGAGCGGATGGTTCGCAATAGCCGGAATCTTGAAAAGAGGGGACAGGATGATGTACAGCATGGGGCTGTGGTGCTGGAAAAAGTCGTTGTAGGGCAGCAGGCCCTGCGACATCTGCCAGGCGGCGTGGGCGTGTTCGACCTCGTCATGGTCGGGTGCGGCGCTGAAAATCATGGCCGCGAAAAAAAGCGCGGCCGGCACCCATGCGCAGGCGAAAACGGCGCAGCGATATGTCCGCGCGGAGCGGAGCGCGGAGCGGAGCGCGGAGCGGAGCGCGGAGCCGGCCTCCGAAGACGTTCCACAGCCACCCCAGCAGCGCGCAGAAGCTGAAGAACAGCATTCCCAGGACAACAGCCCCGGGTTGAAGCAATTCATTCCTGATTAAAATATTGAACAAAAGTCTGATCCGGTTCTTCGGTTTCAAGCCCGGAAAACGACAGGTCCGGGCCGGTCGAGCCGTGGATTTTAATCAATCAATATATCGCATTTCCATTGAAAAATCAATTCAATTTAAGATCCGGTCATGCAAGTGAAGCCTGTTCAGGACGATTCGATCAGCCGCGGTTTTCAATGAAGGCACAACCGTAACCATGCGGTTCCGCCCGTCGCGGGAACGGACACGCGGGGTAAAAAACGATTGATATTGCTTCAATAGTTATATACCTTTAAAAAAATCCGGATGAACATAAGCCATGAGGATGTGAATCATGAAGAAAACAGATTTGAAAAAGCCCAAAAGCGGAAAAAAACGTTCGCGTGCCGGGAAACGGTTTGCCGCCGCATGCCTGGTCGTCGTTCTTTTGGCCGTTATCGTCGTCGTTTGCGTGCTGACGCGGCTCGATACCCTGCTCAAGGCCGCGATAGAAAAATACGGTTCCCGCGCCACCGGCACGGCGGTGCGCGTCGAATCCATCCACGTCGGTCTCAAGGAAGGCAGGGGGGAGCTGCGGGGATTGACCATAGCCAATCCCCCGGGATTCCGCGGCCTGTACGCATTCTCGCTGGGCGAGACGGCAATCGGCATCGACATCAAATCGATCACCAGGGATGTCAAGGTCATCGACGAAATTCTCGTGCGTGAACTGAAAATCGATTTTGAATCGAACAAAGACCGGTCCGTCAACCTCAATGAGTTGAAAAATCATCTCACGCCGGAGAAACAAAGCGAACCTCGGAAAAAAGCCGGCAAAAGCGGCGATGAGCCCAGGCTGATCATCAGGCGACTCCTTTTCACGGACGGCGTGGTCCATGTCAAGACGGCGACCGGAGTCGAAAAGAAATTCGATTTACCGCTTCCCGCCATTGAAATGCGCAATTTGGGCGGAAACTCGGGCGCCACGCCCGACCAGATCGCGCGGCAAATCATCGGAGAATTGTGCAGGCAGACTTTGCGCGAAGTCGAGAGAAAAGCGGCAGGAGCGGCCGTGGACAAGGCCATGGAGAAGGGCAAAGAGGCGCTTCGAGAGGAGGGGCTGGACCGCATTTTGAAGTGACCCGA
>JBFZEN010000265.1:0-3343 GCA_041306805.1 bacterium | reverse complement strand
TAATCCATGCGCGTGAGAGGCCTGAGCTGCAGCGCGATTCCCATCCCGTTTCGGACGGGCAGGGTGAAGATAAAACCGTGGAAGTTGGCGTATCCGGTCGTCGCGTTTCCCTGGGAGGTCTTGAATCCATTGTTCTCAGAGTAAAAGTGCAGGGCCAGCAATGTGCTTCGAACCGATACCAGGCTCGCGGGGTTCACTCCCGATACGGAATGGGGATCGGATTGCGCAGTGGCGAGGCCGGCCATTCCGACGGACCGTGCATCGGACGCCGCCATGGGGAGGCCCAGGCCGCGGGAAGAGAAAAACGAACCCGCCTGGATCATGGCTGGTGCGGCGGTCAGAAACAGAATCAAACAGGATGTCTTGATGCGGTTGAACATGGGTGTCTCCGGTGTTTTCTGATCAATGGACGGCATCGGGCGGTGTCGTGTAAAAAACTTCCAGCGACGGGCGAAGCAGCGAATCGGCCCGGCTCCCATAAAAAGCCGCGCCGGCGACATCGCTCGTTTCCTTCATCCCCGTCAGCGCGAGGCCGTTGTTGTCGAGCAGTTTCGCGATCCATAGTTGAACGATGGTCGTGATGTTGAAAACCCGGGTTGAATCTCCTGGCGATGAGGTGGAGGAAATATAATACGTGCTATCGAGCGGCACATCGGGAGCCGTCCAAAGGCTGTCTGTGATATTGTACAGATACAGGTACGTCGGAGACTCAACCGGAGGGAATGAGAAGGACGCGTCCTCGTGCAAAGTCAGAAAGGCGCGGTTGATCGTGGCGTTCTCGGGAATGCCGGACACGGGAAACCGGAACCAGCTGCGCATGGATACGCCGCTGACCGCGAACAAACGGTCCGACGGGAAGGGAAGGTCGGCGGAGGCGATGAAGGCGTCATTGAGGTAAGACACGGTGGAGGAGTCACCGCCGGCGTAAAGCATCAATGTCGCCCCCACGCTTGCGCCATTGGCGCCTGTCACTTCCCCGCTGTGGACAAGGATGATGCCGTCCGCCGGATCCGCGGAAACGAGCAACCCATAGGGTACCGTGCGCGCCACGGGATCGACCAGCCCGGCGGCCCATTCGGCGGGCAGTTTGATTCGAAGGGTTTCGGTGGAATCGGTGATGTCGGTCGTGCGGACTGTTTTCGCGGCGATTTCGGCTCCGATCCAACCGGGATCAAACGCGTCCCACGTGACGGTTTCACCGGTCCAGTCACCGGTGACCGCATGCACGTGGATCATGATGGAGCCGGAGCCGTCCTTTTCGGCGACGATGACGGGAGTGTCGAATACAAGGACCAGGCTGTCCGGGGCGTTCGCAACCGTCATCGTATCGAATAGGACCAGGGTTCTGGCTTCAACGGCGCCGTACTGGCCGAAATACAGGTATGTCGAAGACAATGTGCTGACCCTGTTTTTGAATGTGGTGTCTCCCGGAGAAGCTTCGAAAACCCTCCGCGCTTCGGTGCCGATATTCGCCCTCTGCAGAAAATCGAGCCCGACGGGACTGGAATCGTTGCCTGAACAGCTTAACAGGAAACCGGCTGCAGCAGATAAAAGAAAAAACGTCAGACCAGTGTGTTTTTGCATAAGAATCCTTGAATAAAAATGGAAATGTCTTGAAATGTTTTAAGTCTTAATTTTACCAAATTTTTAAGACATTGTCAAGAGAAGAAATGGGCGAAAAACAGAGGGAAAGATTTTCCATCCTGGTAGTTTTTGGTACGGGTGGTCATTTTGGCAAATTAGATATAATATCTTTATAAATAAATGTTTAAATATTGGAACTGGAAAGTGGTACAGCATTTGCTTTGGTAAGATCCATCAAGTAAAGTATCCATTTATAAGTATTTAATAAAAAAAGAGGAACAGGATGCGGCATTTAAGCCAGTCACGGTCAAGGGGAAAATGGATAGGAATGGTCGTGTTATGCCTGGGGTTGCTGGGTCCATTGGAGGCCGCAACCGTTCAGGTTACGTGGAATGCAAACACGGAATCGGACCTGGCAGGGTACAAGGTGTACTATGGGACGTCTTCACGCTCCTACACCGTCATCATGGACGTGGGCGGCGTGACGCAATACACCGTGGACGGTCTGAACATCGGCACATCCTATTATTTCGCCGTGACGGCCTATGATGCCAGCGGAAATGAAAGCAGCTATTCGCAGGAAGTCATCTACCGCCCCGAAGACATCACTCTACCCACGGCTACCGCCGCTGCCGAGGCGGCCGACAAGATCAAGGTTGTTTTCAGCGAACCCGTTGAAGAAACATCCGCCGAATTGATAAGCAATTACAGTCTCAATAAAAGTATCGTGGTTCAGAGCGCTGAATTGCAGACCGACCTTAAAACCGTGATCCTGTACACCACAACCATGTCCAATGCCTGGTACGCGCTCACCATCAACAACGTCAGAGACCGCGCCAGCGTACCCAATGCCATAGCGTCCAACACGGTCTGCGAATTCTCGTGGGAAGGGGGCGACGCCACGGCTCCCACTTTGGTCTCTGTCAGTCCGACGCGGAATGATTTTCTGACCGTCACCTTCAGCGAAGCCTTGAACCAGACCTCGGCGCTGACCGCGGCCAATTACGCCATCAGTCCGTCGGTGGCCATTTCACAGGCCGGCATCGATGCGGCCTGCAAAGTCGTGTACCTGACCACAGCCACCCATACGGCGGGCACGACCTATACGCTTTCCGTGAGCAATGTCAAGGATGTGGCCGGCAACTCCATTGCCGCCGCTTCGAAAAAAACCTATGCCGTGATCTCGACGACGCCGCCGGTTCCCATTGCAGCACGCAGCCAGGATGCCACGCATCTGGAAGTGGAATTCAACGTGGCCGTGGACGCCGCGACGGCCCAGAAAACGGGCAATTACTCCATTTCGCCCTCCGTCACCGTCCAGGCGGCCGTTCTCAGCACAAACAAGACCAAGGTCACATTGACCACGTCGGCCCATACGGTCACCGGAAATTACACCGTGACAGTCAACGGAATCGCCGACGCCACCACGACCACCACCGTCATGACCACGGCCGTGCCGCTGACGTATTCCTTCACGGTTCCAGACACCCAGGCCCCGAGGCTCGAATCGGTCGCATTGACCAGCGTGAATTACCTTCAGGTGACGTTCAACGAACCGGTCCAGCAAGCCAGCGCACTGACCACGGGGAATTACGCCGTTACACCGTCCGTGGCCGTGCTCGGTGTGACGCTCGACGTGTCGCAAAAAATGGTGCTGATTCAAACCGCCAATCACGCGGGGGGAACCTACACGCTGAAAGTCAGCAACGTCAAAGACCAGGCCTCAACGCCGAACACCATCGATCCCAATTATTCGACA
>JBFZEN010000264.1:0-2539 GCA_041306805.1 bacterium | reverse complement strand
ATGGGGACGGTATGTCTATCACTGCAAGCGGTCGTTGAAGTGATTGATTTTCATCTTTTCATGGCGATACGGCATTTGACAGTTCAGTTCATTTCCTTCCCTGACTCAATTTTTGCGCCTGTTTTTAACTCCATACAGATCGGCTCCAGTCATCCCGATTCGGCACATCGAGATCGAAACGTCGATGCCGCAAGCGCGGCCAGGGCGTTGAAAAAAACGATGGCGTATCCCGTGGGCAGGTCAAGCCGGTAAGATGCGACTATCGCAATCAGGTTCACGACTGTTCCGATGCCCCATGCCAATAAAAGCGGCCTCTTGAAGCCGCACTTCAGCGCGATCAAGGCAGGAGCCACCAGCAGGGCGAAAACCACGAGCACGCCCGCCAGCCTCACGGAACTCGTTACGGTCACGGCGAATGTGATAAAAAAGAGAAAATCACGGAGCTTGCCCTGCGTTTTCCGCTGCGACCAGAATAAAAACCCGCCCAGGGCGGAATACAGGACTGCCGTTTTGATGATTTCATGCATCGGCGTGAACAGGATGTCCGCGGCGGTGAGGCGCTGGAACATTTCCAGGCCGTGCGCCGATTTTGAGAGAACGAGGATGACGCCGGACAACCCGAACGCGTACAGCAATCCGATAAACGCTTCAAGGTGTATTTTTCTGCGTGACATCGCCGCAATGAGCAGGCCTCCGGCAAGGGCGAAACAGAGCGAGACGGGATACAGGAATTTTCCATCCAGAAAAAAGAGGGAGACGGCCGCGCCGAGCGCGGCCATCTGTCCTATGGCCAGATCCGTAAAAATGATGCCCCGCCGGATGATCTCCAGCCCGAAAAAGGAATGGATGCCCAGCAGCACCAGCGAGAGCAGGAAGGCCGAAAACAGCAGGTCACTCATGGGTCAGCCTCCCGACGATTTCGTCGAACATGGCTTCGAGTGTTTCCGTGCCGGGCACGGCTCCCGCGTCGTGCGGAAGGACGATTTCCGGGATCCCGTATTTCTTCGATAGATGCCTGGACGCATTGTCGGGATTGTATACGTCCTGCAGGATGAAGCGCACCGGTCCGGCACCGAGAATTTGACCGAGAACTTCAAGGTGGTGCGACGTGGGTGTAATGCCGGGAAGGGGTTCGACCGTACCGACCAGAACGAGTCCATACCGGATGAGGAAGTAGTCAAAAATCTTGTGGTACTCGATCACCCGGAACCCTTCGAGCGGTTTCATCCGGTTTTTCCACTCATCCAATTTCCGGTTCCAGAATTCCTTCCACGTTCCGAGGTTCTTCTCGTACACCCCTGCGGACGGCGGATCGATTTCTGACAGCCGTTCGGCGATGGCCGAAGCAAGCAGAGGCACGTTCTCGGGATCCAGAACAAAATGCGGATTACCCTCGGGGTGTACGTCGCCTTGCGCACGTGAAACGCTCGAAGGTTTTTCAATCAGGTCGACGGATTGGGAAAGGTCAAGCAATCCCGTCGTCCCGGTTTGAATCTTCGGGTTATTGGCCTGGTTCATGAGCGGCGGCATCCAGCCGATTTCGAGCTGGCCGCCGTTGATGACGAGCAGGTCCGCCCGGCGCAGCCTGGCGATCAGTGAAGGTTTCGGGATCACCGTGTGAGGATCCCAGCTGCCCGACGCCAGCGCATGCACTTCCACCCGGTCCGCTCCGATTTGCCGCACCAGATCGGCGATGTAAGGGTATGCTGCGGCCACCCGTATGGGTTTGGAAAATGCGCCGGAGACCAGCGCAAAGCATGTCAAGAGAATGATTCGCGATTTCATATTCAAATTCCTCCAGTTTGAAAAATATATTTTTACAAACCGCTGCGGGTTTGAGACAGCGGATGAGGGCAATGCATTGGTTCAGCGGATGGAAATCATCCGCTTTCCGCGCGATTAAAACGAATGCGCTCCGTGTGCTCCGATGGACATATTGTACTGCAGAATCCATTCATGGACCGTCCTGCGATCAAAAGCCCCTTCTTCTCCGGCTGCCATGGAACCGTCGCGGTTGTATTGAAGCCGAATACGCGAGAATTCCGTATGGTTGAACTCGACCATGGCCGAAAAGCGGTCCAATCCGTCAGGAAACGCGCCTTGAATGCCGCCTTTCCTGACAAAGTTCTCTCCCATTCTGTCGTATCGAATGCCGGTCCGGGTTCTCAGGCCGGTTTTAACCACGGCCTGGAGGTACCAGCCTGAGTGTTTCTTCAACAGAGGCATTGAATTCAGCCTGTCCTCCGCGTCTTTTTCGTAAAGCGTGCCATCCGTTTTCCTGTGGACGAATTCGGACTGGATGGACAGATACCGGTTCGAATCGATCAAGTATTTCAGTGTCAGTCCAGTATCAAGGATGCGGACATCGGCCTCATAGGCATGCCGCGGGGAACCCAAAGCGTCCAGTCCGTGGTCGGCCCTGGCTCCCCCGAACGCCCCGGAACATCCGGCGAGAACGACCCAGTCTCCCGCATCGAAGGACGTTCGCAGAAAAACCGTGCCCGCGTTCGGATTATCCTTTTCACATACCGTCAGAATC
>JBFZEN010000263.1:0-7726 GCA_041306805.1 bacterium | reverse complement strand
TCAAGCCCATTGTTTCAGACCGGTTGCCGAAAAGTCGTCTATATAATCCATGGAATTTCGTGCTTTGTGCTTCGAAGATCCTATAAGGACCGGGCATCGAATACTCGAATTCCGGTTTCTGCGATGCACGATGCCATCCATGTCTTTTTTTTATCATTTCTTTTCTTGACATTTCCAGAAATAGTGTGCAAATTTCCGATAGTTAATGCACGAACTCGTTAAAAACGGAGGATTTATCATGCCATCCCGCCGCCTGCCAATAACAATCATTCTGGCGTGCATCTCCCTACTCTTCTTTTTGACCTGCGCAGTGAATCCCGTGACCGGGAAAAAGGAATTGATGCTTGTATCTGAAGCGCAGGAAATCGAACTGGGCAAGGAAACCGACGTTGAAATCGCCAATGAATACGGAATCGTCACCGATGCGGCCATCAACAACTACGTCAACGGGATAGGACAGGCCATGTGCAGGCTCACGCACAGGCCGAATCTTCCCTATCAATTCCGCGTTCTGGACACTTCGGTCATCAATGCCTTCGCGGTGCCGGGCGGATACATTTACGTCACACGCGGCATTCTGGCCTACCTCAACGACGAGGCCGAACTGGCCGGTGTGATCGGCCACGAACTGGGCCATGTCGCCGCGAGGCATTCGGCCAAACAGATGAGCCAGCAGCAGTTGGCGCAGATTGGATTGGGAGTGGGCATGATCCTGTCCGAAAAATTGAGACAGTATTCAAGCCTTGCCGAGATGGGTTTGAGCCTTCTCTTTTTGAAGTTCAGCAGGGACGACGAAAGACAGGCCGACGATCTGGGCGTGGAATACGGCAGCAAGTCCGCCTATGACATGAACCGCATGGCCGCATTTTTCGAAACACTCGAACGGCTTTCACCGAGCGAGGAATCGGGCCTGCCCGACTGGTTTTCCACGCATCCGAACCCCGAGAACCGCGTGGCCGCCGTCATCAACAAAACGGCCGAATGGCGCCAGAAGCTGGCCGATACCCAATTCGCGGTCAAAAGAAACGAATACCTCAAATCGATCAACGGCATCATTTACGGGGACGATCCGAGGCAGGGATACGTCGAAGCGAACACTTTTTACCATCCCGGCATGCGCTTCTCGTTTCCCGTTCCGAGCGGCTGGCAGGTTGAAAATACGGCCTCCCAGGTTCAGATCGCCGCTGAGGACGGAAGCGCGGCGATCATTTTGACCGCCTCCGAATCGTCTTCGCCTTCCGATGTCGCGGATGCGTTCGTGCAGCAGACAGGCGCGCTGGTGCAGACCCGCGAATCGACTTCGGTGAACAGCTTTTCCGCCCAGAGGCTGGTTTCGCGCGTTCTTTCCTCCGATTCGGACACGCTGCAGGTGATGTCGTATTTCATCACCAAATCGGGCAAGACCTTCACCCTGCACGGCATGAGCGGAAAGACAAATTATTCAAAGTATTCCGGCCTGTTCTCGCAGACCATGACCGGTTTCAAGCAGCTCACCGATGCCTCGAAAATCAACGTGAAACCCGTATTGCTCGCGGTGAAAACCGTCGGCAGAACGGCCACCCTTCGTTCCTTTCTGAAACAGAACGGCATTGCGGACGACCAGCTCGAAACCATGGCCATCATGAACGGCATGCAGCTGACCGACAACGTGACTGCCGGCACATTGATCAAGATTCCGGGCAAATAGACGAACGGATCATTCCCCGCCGCATTCCCGCAGTGGAAACGCGGCGGGTTGCTTTTTGTAAACCGCCTATTCTTCTTTCGCGCGCGTGATTGACCGTGGATACCGTCAGACGACGTGGAGGCATAAATGTCGCGAATGAAAACAACGCCGTGGACCGCGTCCATTTTTCTCGTTGCGGCACAGGTTTTCGCCGCGGTGCCGTCCGTCCATTTTCGCAGGCCCGACGTTCCGGGATTCCTGCAGTCCATGGACTTGCAAACCGTGCAGATGCAGGTATTCCCCCGGGAAGCATCCGGCATGGTTCCCGATCCATTCGGCGATCTTTCGTGGAATCCCGCCTGTCTGGCGGATCTTGCCCGGAAGACGGCTTACCTCGATTTCCTTTCGTATGAACCATCCCCGCTGTTTCCGGTTCAGGGTACGGGCGCCTCTTTCTCCGATGCCCGCAGCGCCTCGGGCGATTGGGTTGCACCGCGGTGGTATCCCCAAACCACGGTCCGTTCCGCACAAACCGTTCCCCTGTATCATTTCGGAATTCTGCTTCCCCTCGGGGCGAAATGGAAAGCCGCCTTCTTCAACCGCAGCACATTCGACTACGGCCCCTTTCTGCAGGGGTATGGTTCTTCATGGGAAGGCGCGGCCTCAGACGCCAAGGCGGATTACGGCAGCCGCTCGCCTCAGCGGCTTGAAACCGATCACAACCAGCAGACCGTTGCGGGCAATACACTGGAAATCTCCTTATCCTGCAGCCTGTCGGCGAAATGGGACGCCGGATTCCGCTTCGGCCACATGTTCTACGACAGGCACGGCGAACTGGTCGACGACCGCTGGGCGAAATATCCCCACTCTTCCTTCGGGTATCTCGAGGACGAATCCCTTGAAATCGACGGCCACCACGTGGAGACGGGAATTGGCCTCATGTTTCATCCCGACTCGGCCACGCGCCTGGGCCTTTACGCGGGATGGATTTCCGGGAACGGTTCCGAAACCTCGGGTTCGCTCGACACTTCCTGCACATGGTCCGAAACGGACGTGAATCCCAAATACTACGGCAGCGCCTACTCCCGGCTCAACTCGAGCGGCACCTTTGAACAGACCGGGAGCCGGCCCCAGATCCGATTCATGTTCGAGAGAAGATGGTCTCCACGCTGGACCATGAGGGGGTTTGTATCGGGTACAGGGTCGACGGTGGATGTGACGGGATCTCTCGCCGGCGGCGACACCACGGCATCCGACCGGACGGGTGATTACTATGAAAATGACGGTTCAATCCATTTCAGACGCACCCGGAGCCACGGCAGCCGCTCGTCGGGTCTGGACGGAAACGGAAAGGAAGAAAACCGGATGTGGCAGGGTTTCGTTTCATTGATCTATTCTCCCGACGGATCCTGGTCCCTGTTCGGAGGGCTGGTTCTTCAGCATTTCACGTGCAGGCAGCAATTCGACGAAAACACATTTTACCATTCGCATCAATGGAATGAAAACAGCCTGTACAAACCTGAGAACAGCCGGAACGTTTCAATCCAGCAGACGGAATATACCCTGAAAAGCGATTATTCGCGCTGGTCTTTATTCGTCCCGGCCGGACTTCGCGTATCCGTGGGGCGCGGGCTGAGCGTGCTGTTCGGCACAGGCGTGGCATTCACGCTCGAAGATCAGAGCTCCGAGGGCGACCGGCTGTATCCCGCCGTGACGTCGCAGAGATGGAAGGACGGCAAGCTGCTGGTGGACGATGTGGAAACCGACCGTGCCGAGGTTTTCAGCTCAAACCCGGCAGGGGTGTTGAACCGGCAGTGGGGACGGTATTTCGGTCTTGCCTACCAGCACGCGTCCGGAGCGAAACTGTACATGAAGTTCGCGGACGACGTGTCCAAGATGGACAACTGGTCCGTCGGATTTGAAACCGCCTGGTGACCATGAAGCCTTTTCTCTCATTGACCGGACGCGTCATCCTTTTGATGGCGTTGTCCGCGACCGCCGCATTCGCCCAGCCGAAACGCCTGCAATTCAGGCATCTCACGCCCGATGACGGACTCTCATCGTCCACCGTGACCTGCATTCTGCAGGACAGCCGGGGTTTCATGTGGATCGGCACCTATTACGGCCTGAACCGGTACGACGGTTACAGTTTTGACGTCTACAACAACGATTTGGCCGATTCGACCAGCCTGCCGCACAATCTCGTGTGGACCGTGTACGAGGACAGCCGGAAAGACCTGTTTATCGGCACCTCGGCGGGATTGTGCCGGTACGATTGGAAGACGAACAGTTTTATCGATTATATGGACGACCCTGCCGGCCCGTTGAATGCATACAAATACGGCGTTCTGGACATGGCCGAAGATTCACTTGGAAATTTCTGGCTGGCCACGGGCCAGGGCCTGGTCTATTTCGACAGGAAAAACAACAAAGCCGTCCGCTATAACCAGGAACCGGGCAATCCCGAAAGTCTGAGTTATTACAACGTCGAATGCGTGTTCATCGACAGCCAAAACAACCTCTGGGTCAGCACGCGGAAGGGGCTGAACGTTTTTCATCCCGAAACCGGAACGTTTGAACACGTCCTGAAAACCCGGAAGCCCGGAACGGATCTGTCGAATGTTTTTTTCATCGACATCGCCGAAGACCGCGAGGGAAACCTCTGGTTCGGCTCGTACGGGGCCGGCCTTTTCCGCCTCGATCCGCGTCACCGCGATTCCCGCCTGTTGATCAATTACCGCCACGACCCGCGCAACGGCAGAAGTCTTTCGGCCGACCGCATTCATTCCCTGTTCATCGACAGGCAGGACAACGTATGGGTGGGCACGGAGAACGGCGGCCTGAATGGTTACGACCGTGCCACGGACAGTTTTATCCATTTCCGGTCCGATGATCTCGACAGGAACAGTCTGAACAATGAATCCATTTATTCGATTTATGAAGACCGGACGGGCAATTTCTGGATCGGCACCTACGCCGGTGGAATCAACATTTCCCGGAAAAACGGCGATGCCATTTTCAATTATTCAAAGATTTCCGGGGCCCCGGCCAGCCTGAGCCACAATTCGGTCACCAGCTTTCTGCACGACAGCCGCGGCCGGATCTGGGTCGCAACCGACGGAGGCGGCCTGAACCGTTTTGATCCCGAATCAGGACGTTTTACCCGCACCGGTTTCCGCAATTCAAAATTGAGCAGCGACGCCGTTCTTTCCGTCGTCGAGGGACCCGGCGGCCTGATCTGGGTCGGCACCTGGGGCGGAGGGTTGAACCGTTTTAATCCGGCGTCCGGGTCCTTTAAATCGTTCACGACCCGGAACAGCCGTATCCCCGACGACAACATCCATTCCATCGCGGTGGACGGAAAAGGCGACCTGTGGATGGCCAGTTTTCAGCACGGTCTGATCCGCTATCGGAAGAATAAAAACGCCTTCACCGCCTTCTCATCCAAAAACAGCGGCATCAGCATCAGCATCGTATCGGTCGTCGCCGTGGCGCCGGACGGCCGGATTCTCGCGGGCACGCCGTCCGGATTCAACATTTTCAACCCCGACACGCGTTCGTTTGAAACCTATTTTCACGTTCCCTCCGATGCGTCCAGCATCAGCGACAACAGTGTTCTGTGTTTTGCCGTGGAAAACGACACCTCCGTATGGATCGGCACCGGCAACGGCCTGAACCGGTTCAACCCCCGAACAAAAAAATTCGCAAGGTTTTCCTCCAGGAACGGCCTTCCCGATGACGTCATCAAGGCAATGGTTTTCGACGTCTCCGGACGCCTCTGGCTGAGCACGAATAAGGGATTGTGCCGTTTCAACGTCAAGAAGGGGGAATGCAAAATTTTCACCAAAGCGGACGGTTTGCAGAGCAACGAATTCAACCTGAAAAGCGCCTGCCGGATGCGCGACGGCCGCCTGCTGTTCGGCGGCACGAACGGTTTCAACCTGATTTATCCGGGAAAAATAACCGAAAACAGAAACGTTCCGGGCATCCTGATCACCGATCTTCTGGTATTCAACAAACCGTCGAACACAGGAACGAAAAATTCACCCTTGGACATGCGCATTTCGCCGGTCGACCCGGTCACCCTCTCGTTCGAACAATCGGTTTTCACCCTGTTCTTTTCGGCGATGGATTACACCATGCCTGAAAAAAACCGGTATGCGTACATGCTGGAGGGATTCGACCGCGACTGGAATGACGTCGGCACGCGCCGGTCTGCGACCTATACCAACATCGATCCCGGAAAATACGTTTTCAAGGTGAAGGGATCCAACAACGACGGCGTATGGAACGAAACCGGCGCCTCGCTCCGCATCACCATCCTGCCCCCTTTCTGGAGGGCGTGGTGGTTCCAGGGAGCGGGCCTGCTCGCCCTCGCGGGACTGGTGTTCGTCTCATATAAAATGCGCACCGCACGCATGAGGGCGCGCAACCGCGAGCTCGAGCAGCGCGTGGCCGAGCGCACCGTCCAGCTTGAAACAACCAACCGCGAACTCGAGGCCTTCACCTACTCCGTATCGCACGATCTCCGCGCCCCGCTCAGGGGCATGGCCGGGTTCAGCCAGATGCTGCTCGACGACTACTCCGGAAAAATAGACGCCCGGGGAAAGGACTACCTGCAGCGCATCCAGGCCGCCGGCCACCGCATGGGCAACCTGATCGACGACCTGTTGAAGCTGTCCCGTCTGACGCGGAGCGAAATGCATTTCACCTGGGTCAACCTGAGCGAGCTGGTCGAATCGATCCTGCAGGAACATCTCAAGGCGAATCCCGAACGCCGGGTGGCCGTTTCAGTGGCCCGCGGCCTGATGGTCGAGGGGGACGCCCCGCTTCTGGAGGTGATGCTGAGAAACCTCATCGGCAACGCCTGGAAGTTCACATCGAGGACGCCCGACTCCAAGATCGAATTCGGCGCCGCCCAGAAGGATGGGACGACCATCTACCACATCCGGGACAACGGCGTCGGATTTGACCAGGCGTATTCCGAGAAACTGTTCGAAGTGTTTCAACGCCAGCACGCCGATTTCGAAGGCACGGGCATCGGCCTGGCCACGGTGCGGCGCGTCATCCACAGGCACGGCGGCCAGATCTGGGCCGAGGGCATCGTAAACAAGGGCGCCGCCTTTTTCTTCACGCTGGGGCGCAAACCCTGAAGCGGTCCCGCACGGACCGCCTTAAACCGAAGGAGCATGGGATGGAGAACAAAGCCATTCTGCTGGTCGAGGACAACGCGGACGACGAGGAATTGACGCTGCAGACGCTGAGAAAGAACCACATCATGAACGAGGTGGTGGTCGCCCGCGACGGCGAGACGGCGATCGAGTACCTGTTCGGAACAGACTGCACCGGACGGTATCCCGTGGTGGTCATGCTCGACATCAGGCTTCCCAAGATCAACGGACTGGAGGTGCTGAGGCGCATCCGGGCCGATTCAAAAACGAAATTCCTGCCCGTGGTGATACTGACCTCGTCGGACGAGGAGAAAGATCTGGTCGACAGCTACCGCCTGGGCGCCAACAGCTATGTGAAAAAACCGGTCAATTTCATCGATTTCCAGAAGGCAATCGGGCAGCTGACGCTGTACTGGCTGATTCTGAACCAAGCACCGCAAATCTGAGGACAATCGCCATGTCGAATTCCCTGCGTGTACTCGTCATCGAAGACAACGAAGACGACGCACTGCTGCTTCTTCACGCCCTGCGCCAGGGGGGGTACGAACCCGTTCACAAACGCGTGGACGAGGCGGACGCGATGCTGAAAGCCCTGCACAGCCAGAAATGGGACGTGGTCATCTCGGACTATGTGATGCCGCACTTCGGCGCCCCGGCCGCGCTCGAACTCCTGAAAAAGCAGGAAATGGACATTCCCTTCATCATCGTTTCGGGGGCCGTGGGCGAGGAAACGGCCGTTCTGGCCATGAAGGCCGGCGCCCACGATTACATCAGGAAAGACAATTACTCGAGGCTCATTCCCGCCATCGAGCGCGAGTTGCGCGAGGTGGAAGTGCGCCGGAAACAGAAACAGGCCGAGGAGGATAAAAAGAAGATACAGGCCCAGTTC
>JBFZEN010000262.1:0-2797 GCA_041306805.1 bacterium | reverse complement strand
CGACCCCGCGTTCCTTGTCTATTTCGCCTTCTTCCAGGCTCAACCCATGCGCCCAATCCTCGAGAATGAGCATGGCCTTCTCGACGGCCGGCAGGCTGTCCGTCGGCACCCGGAGTTCGTACACGGTTTCATCGAATCCCGTGGACGCGTTCACCTCGGGCCCGAACTTCATGCCGATTGACTCGAGATAATCGACCAATTCCTGCTTCTTGAAATGGACCGTGCCGTTGAAGGCCATGTGTTCGGTGAAATGGGCCAGCCCCTGCTGGTTGTCGTCCTCGAGCACCGATCCGGCGTTCACCACCAGCCTCAATTCCGCGCGTTTTTCGGGACGCCGGTTCGCCTTGATGAAATAGGTCAAACCGTTGTCCAGACGCCCCGTTCTGAAACTCGAATCGGCGGGAACGGGGGCATTGGGATCCCAGTCCGGCTGCTGCCCGGCCGCGAAAACGGGCGCGCAGCACAGTATCACTCCAGCGAAAAACCGTGCCGTGAAACGGATCTTCATGGTTTTCCTCCTCCGGAACGCGGCTCTTGAACCGCCGGACGCGCCGCGTCTTTCAGCCGCTGTTCGGCGTAAGCCGTCACGCCGGCCCAGACCTCCGTCACGCCGTCTCCCGCGGTGATGGAATTGCGGATCTTCTCGAGATGGCCTCCTTCGCGCATGAGAGCCAAGGTGACGGGAAAATTCACGTCGTACACCCATCCGATCTGGAGCAGTTTGAAATCGTTGACGTTCTTCAGGAGCGCCATGCTCACCAGCCCGCGCCGCTTCAACGTGTCCACCACGCCCTGCGTCACGCCGGGCGTGTCCGGGAGATCCTGGTTCACCCCGCTGCCGATGCCTTCCTTGGAACAGTAATGCGTGCTGACCACGCGCCATATGTCCAGTTTGTCCGCGTCCCGCACGATGCGGCTGTACAGGCGCACATCCCCGGGTTCGTCCGCGGGCACTTCGAGTTTGTTGTGGTTCGCCACGGCTCCCAAAATGATCCGCCTCACCGTTTCGCTTTCCGGATTCAACACGGCCCCTTCCGTCAAAACCCGCACGCCCAGTTCGGCGTGGTTCACCGACTTGTAGTCCGCGAAGGTCTTGTATTTCAGGAACTGTTCGAACCGCCCCACGTCATGGAACAGGCCGACCGCCTCGGCCAAGTTCAATCCGCCGTCGTCGAGCAGCAGGCTTTCCCCGATTGTACGGCAGCCCAGCCGCACCTGTTCGGAATGCCCGACCTTGATGTCGATGTTCTCCTGCCACCCCTGGTCGTCCGAATGGAAGGACAGCACGTAATCATCGAACCATTTCTTCAGAGATTCCAGCCGTTCTTCGCCCAGCATGCCGTTTTTTTATCCTCACTTAATTAATCAAAATATTGAACACCGAATCACCCAACCCCAAAAAATCCTTTAAAAGTTTCATCCTTTTATTTCGGTGCCTCCGGTCCTGCTCCGCATGATAAAAAATTTTCGGTGTTAAATTTGTTTTTCGAAGATCGTGTATGTCTTCGAAGGCGCCGGGTTCATCATTTGGATGATGCGTATCACCATGACGTTGTCTTCAAGCACCCATCCCATGTCGCAGTATTCGTATTTTTTCTGCGAGTACAGCTTCTGCTTCCACAGCATGACGCCGTCGAGCCCCAGCCTGCGGTATTTTCTCTTGACGCCGAGGTATCCGAGCCTGAATCCCTTCGTCCTGTTTTTCAGGAGAATCATCTTCAGGGCGCGCAGCAGCTCGGCGCGGCGGAAGGGCGGCTTCGGCGCGACCAGCTCGGTCACGTTCGGAACGCCGCCGAAGAACGCGACGGGTTCGTCCTTGATGTACAAAAAGACGAACAGCCCCTTGTCCATGATGAGCTGCATGTCGTCGACGATCCTGAAAAATTCCTCCTCGGTGAAGGGAACGAATCCGTAATTGTCGTTCCAGGCGTCGTTGTAGATGTCGAGCATTTCCCTCTTGCGCGTTTCCAGGGGACGCTCGCCCCAGGTCTCGATCTTGACCTGGTACCGGTCGATGACCTTCTGCGACACGCGCTGCAGTTTTTCCTCCATGGGGTTCCGCGTCGTCACCTCCCACGACAGCACCTTTTTGACCGGCGAGAAGCCGGCGCCCAGAAGCAGTCTCTCGTAATACGGCTTGTTGTAGTGGTAGTACATCACGGGCCGCGAATCGAATCCCTGGGTCAGAACGCCCGGCGTCGCCTCGTTCACGGGCAGGTTCTGCGGCCCGCGCATGCGGTCCATGCCCTTCGCTTTCAGCCAGTCCCCGGCCGCCCCCGTCAGCGCGAGGGCCGCCTCCGGATCGTCGGCGCATTCGAACTGCCCGATAAAGCCGACCCTGTCGTTCCAGTGCCTGTTGTGGTTGTGGTTCACGAAGGCGTTGCAGCGGCCCACGATGTTCCCGTCCCGAAGCGCGAGAAAGAACCGCATTTCGGCGTGCTTGAAAAACAGGTTGTCGTCTTCGAAAAATCCCTTGATGCCGATCAGTTTGAACCCGAGGTACTCGTAGTCGAGAAGCGGCACGTATTGCGGATCGCCCTTGTAATGCTTCCAGTGGAAGTCCACGAAACGCTTGAGCAGGCCTTTGTCTTCCCGCGTGGCGTTTCCGAAGGAAATCAAATCGACTTTTCCCGATGTCCTGGTCGTGATTTGCGTCTGTTCCATGCCCGTTCTCCGTTCTAAAAAGTGTCCGGTTCAAGGATTTCGAGGGAAGCGTGCGCCTTTTCCCATCTTTCTATCCATTGTTTCAGGTCCGATTGGACCGACTGGTAGTCTTTTTGAATCGAAGCGGCCTTGC
>JBFZEN010000261.1:0-6884 GCA_041306805.1 bacterium | reverse complement strand
CTGGGTTTATTTCGAGGAACCGCCATCCGTCAGCGGCATCCATTCTTTCGGCGCCGTTCCGCAGCCGTATTTCCACCTTGAGCAAAACTACCCCAATCCTTTCAATCCCGAAACGGCCATCGGTTATACCCTGCCCAAGGCGGGCCACGTCGACCTGGCCGTCTACGATATCCGGGGCAAACCGGTCGTCACGCTGGTGCAGCGCCGGCAGGATCCCGGCCGTCATGTCGTCCGATGGAATACGCAGGAGGACCTGGGCGGCGCCATTCCCTCCGGCCTGTATTGCATCGTCCTGCGCACAAACGGAGGGGTTGAAGCCCGCAAGGCTCTTTTCATGAGATGACAGGTCAGATTCTCAATTCCACGACATCCCCATCCATGAGCGCATGATCGCGCCCCACGAGCTGGCCGTCGTGCGCGACGTTCCCCCATAAGCGCGCCGACACCAGTTTTTCGGCAAAATCATGGTGGACCTTTCCTGCCAGGTCGGCTACCGTGCTTCCCTTTTTCAGCACGAACGGCGCCGATTTTTCCGGTTTTTTTCCCGGCGGCTTGGAATAGACGCGGATGATGCCCAGGGAATCGAAAATCCAGCGTTTCATCATGTCCAGATTGCGGCCGTTCGCGACGGACACCGCCAGCAGGGGCCACCGTCCGCCGATGCATTCCCCGAGAATGGCCACGTCGTCGTCCGTCCTGTTGTCGTCGTTTTTATTGGCCAGAACCAGCGTGGGAAGCGCCACGGCGCCTGAAACGCCGGCATCGCCGCCGGCGAGGGGGAGCGGCGTGATCTTGTGTTCCCTGAGAAAAGCGACGGCGTCTTCAAACTGCCGGAGCGGCGATTCCGTGATATCGAGCATGACCAGCAGGAGGTCGGCGCACCGGACCAGGTCGAGGAATCCCGGCTCCACGTGCTCGCGGTTCAGGGGAGGCGTATCGACCAGTTGAACCTGAATGTCGTCGATGGGCATCATGCCGGGCGTGGGTAACCATGTGGTGAAGGGAAAGTCGGCCACCTCGGGCCTGGCGTGCGTCAATCGGACGAGAAGGGACGATTTGCCCGTATTGGGCGGGCCCAGCACCAAAGCCTGACCGGCGCCCTCGCGCTCGACGCGGAAGGCCGATTCGTGCCGAGCCGCGTGCTTTTTGGACTGCGATTCGGCCTTTAGTTTCGCCAGCCTGCGCCGGACGTCGGCCCGGAGTTTGTCCGTGCCCTTGTGCTTGGGTATGGTGCCGTACAGTTCCTCGAGGCTTTCAATTTTCTCTTCCGGCGTTCTGGCCGCCCGGAACCGTTCATCGGCTTTGTGGTATTCGGGAGGAAGGTTGGTTGGCATCGTTTCCTCCATTCGCTGAAAGCGAAGGCGGCGGGAGAAGACTTCAACTCAAATGGGTCCCCAATCCCGTCCCGATGGACCGGGCCGCCCGGAAAGAGAAGAACGGACGGACCGGTGCGCCAGCGGCTTGCGCGTTTTCGCTCGAGCGGTGTGGGGCGGCCGCTGTTCCGGTTTCTCCGCAGCGGAATTCCGGGCGCGAGTCAATCCCATTCCAGGCTGAAGGCTTCGAGATCTTTTCCCGCCGTTTCGGAGGCCGACTTCGCCGCCGTTTCAAATGCGTTTGAAAACCACGCCGGGTCAATGCCGTTTCGTTCGGCGACCGCCCTGATCCAGCCCCATTCCTTCTCATGCACCAGCCTGTCCGAGAGGGAAAGCCTGATTCCGTCCATGATGAACCGTTTGGCGATTTCCGGACCGGAGAAAACAGGCGGACTGTCCTCGATGTACTTGTTGACCAGGGCGTTTTTGATCGTATCCTCGCAGAACTGTTTTTCATATCCGAAAGTCCCGCCGACGCGCATCATCAAGTCCCTTTCCTCCTCCTGAATGAGGCCGTCCTTTCTGACGAGAAGCAAAAGCCCCTTGAAATACAGGCTGCGGTCCATCAGGGTGATTCTCATGCCGGCATCCCTTTCTCAACCGCCGGTTTTCATATGGATGGTTTCCGGCATGGCTGAAACGAAATCCCGTATCTCGTCGCGCACGCGGCGGTACACCGCGAGTATTTCCCCTTCCGGTTCCATCGATTTCGCAAGACGGGGCGGGTCGTCGAAACTGCGATGAATACGGACGGTTTTTCCGGGAAAGTAGGGGCAGGCTTCTTTGGCCGAGTCGCAGACCGTGACGACACAATCAAAAACCATGTCTTTGAGCTCATTCAGGTGCTTGGAACGGTGGTTTGAAATGTCCACGCCGGACTCGGCCATGACGCGGACGGCGACCGGATCGAGCCCGTCGGGATCTGTTCCCGCGGAATACGGTTCGACGGTGTCCGCATGCAGGCGCCGCGCCCAGCCTTCCGCCATCTGGCTGCGGCACGAGTTGCGCGTGCAGAGAAAGAGGATTCTGATCTTATTGATGGCGCAATCCCTTTTCTTGGGTTCTCCGGAATGAAAATTAATCATTTCATGGGGCGAATGCAAGAGGTAAAGGATCAGCCCCAGTCCGGGGCGGTGGTTGATCGCTTGATTCTCGATCAGCGGCGCAATGATGGTGGATGCCCTGCCTCCGCGCAGGGGTATTGCTATTCTCTAAATATATACCCCGCGCTGCGGATGCTTCTGATAAAAATGGGTTTGGCCGGGTCCCGCTCAAAATATTTGCGAAGGCGGACGATGAAATTATCCACCGTCCGGGTTTCCACATCCGAAAATATCTGCCACACGTTTTCGAGCAGTTCTTTTCGCGACACCACCTTCCCCTTGTGATCGATCAAATATTTCAGAACCATGGCTTCATGGGGCGTCAGACGAATCATTCGGTCTCCGGCCCGGGCGGTCAAATCGTCGAAACGGATCTCGTTCGCGCCGAAACGGTAAGCCGGTTTTGTTTTTGTCGATGCTTGATACCACATTTTCCGTTTCAGCATGCCCCGCACCCGCAGAAGCAATTCCCTGAGATGAAACGGTTTTGTCATGTAATCGTCCACGCCGATTTCGAGGCCTTTCACGCGGTCTTGAAGTCTCGTTCTGGCCGTCAGCATCAGGATCGGCATTTGGGGTGATTTGACCCGAATCCTTCTGGCCACCTCGAAACCGTCGCAGTAGGGAAGCATGATGTCCAGAATCACCAGGTCGAAATTCCGCGATTCATAAACGTCGATCGCCTTTTTACCGTCGGATGCGCGCGTGACCCGATAGCCCTCTTCCGTCAGGTTGAATTCCAATCCCCTGGCCAGCGATTCCTCGTCCTCAACCAATAAAATGCGGCTTTTCTTATGCATGGTTTTCACCTTCGTTCGACTCAAGGCGTTTCTGCATTTTCTGCGTCATTTTCAACAATTTACGGACATACCGCTTTTGAGAGGTCCGATAAATGGGCAGCTCGATCCTGAACATCGACCCCTTGTCCCGGCCTTCGCTGAATACCGAGATCCGCCCTCCGTGGTTTTTAATGATCTCCTTGGCCCAGTACAAACCCAATCCCGTCCCCTTGACGCTGGGAACGTTCACGTCATAGATGCGATGGAATTTGTCGAAGATCCGTTTCTGTTCCTTGGCGGAGATGCCGATTCCCTTGTCCGTAAAATCAATCACCAGGTCTTTAAATGTCCGCTTCAAATGCACGCGGAGTTGCGCTTTCTGCGCCGAGTATTTGACCGCGTTGTCGACGATGTTGTTGAAAACGATCTTCAGCGCATTCCGATCGACAACGATCCGGCAGTCCACACCGCCTTCCACCCGAATCGCCTTGGTCTGAAGCTTGAACTGTTCCCCCGCCTCTTTGACCAGCGATCGGATGAGCGGAGCGGCCGCGACAATTTTAAAACGGTGCGGTATTTTCTTCTGTTCGAGCCCGGAAATCTCCAATATCGAATTGATCAAATCGTTCAGGCGGCTGGAATCCTGCATCATTTGTTTCAGAAACTTCTTTTGCTTTGACCGCGGGATCCTCCGTTCATTCATCGTATCCAGATACAATTGGATGGATGCCAGGGGTGATTTCAGTTCGTGCGTGACGTTTGCGATGAAATTATCGTAAAACCGGGTGATCTTTATTTGACTTTTCAGACGGGCAAAGAGAAGGGACATGCCGACCGAAACCGTGACCATCAAAATAAGGCCTCCGACGAGCGCGATGATGTTGGTCCGCTCGGAAATCATCTGCGTGGATGTTTTTTCCATCACCTTGGAATAGATGATGTAGTTCGAAACGTACCAGTATATCCATAGGCCGAGCAGGGACAGCCAGGCCACCTGGGCCAGAATAAAAATCAATATGTATTGAAGGGATAAATGTTTTCGCATCAGAGCGCGCCAATTTTTACAGTACTTTTACAATACTTGAAATAAAAGATTTGTATAATAATAAAGTTAAGCGTAAAAGGGCAAATATCAAAGAATAAAATTTTGCGGGGAATGCATCGATGAATTCAACCATACTGCCCGAGCTTCGAATCGGCGACCTCAAGGCGAAACTGCCCGTCATTCAGGGCGGAATGGGTGTCGGCATTTCACTCTCCGGCCTGGCTTCGGCGGTTGCAAACGAAGGCGGCATCGGGGTGATCGCCGCGGTTGGTTTGGGCATGCTCGAGCCTGATTTCGACACGAATTTCAAGGAGGCCAACGGACGGGGGCTTCGGAATGAAATTAAAAAAGCCAGAGCGCTGACCCAGGGGATCATCGGCGTGAACATCATGGTCGCGCTTTCCGATTTCGAGGAGCTTTTGGTTGCGGCCGCGGACGAAAAAGCGGATCTCATTCTTCTGGGCGCGGGGTTGCCCATGAGGGTTCCGGCGATTTTGACGCCCGAGCGCATTCGCGAGGGTTCCGCGAAAATGGTTCCCATCGTCTCTTCGGGCCGCGCCGCGACGATTATCCTGAAATCGTGGGAGAAAGCAAAGTGCGTGCCTGATGCGTTTGTCGTCGAAGGTCCTCTGGCCGGCGGCCATCTGGGATTCAGGAAGGAAGATATCGGCAATCCGGATCATGCACTGGAAAGGCTCGTACCCGATGTCATCAAGGCGGTCGAACCCTACGAGCAGCAATTCGGTAAAAGACTGCCTGTCATTGCCGCGGGAGGCATTTATACGGGTGCCGATATTCATACGTTCTTAAATCTCGGCGCTCAAGGCGTACAGATGGCAAGCCGGTTCGTGGCCACGGAAGAATGCGACGCCGACATGGCCTTTAAAATGGCTTACGTCAGCGCGAAAAAGAGCGACATGGTCATTATCGACAGCCCGGTCGGTCTGCCGGGCAGGGCCATCCGGAACCGGTTTCTGGACGATGTGTCCGCGGGCGTTAAAAAACCGTTCAAATGCCCGTGGAAATGCCTCAGGACGTGCGATTTCGTCAATGCGCCGTATTGCATCGCCCTTGCCCTGACCAGCGCCCGGCAGGGGAAACTCGAGGATGGTTTTGTTTTTGGAGGGGCGAATGCCTACCGGGCGGAGAGGATTTCTTCCGTCAAGGAAGTCATCCATGCCCTCGTCGAAGAATACGCTGTTGCGGGCGGCCTGTCCTCAGGTCAAGTCCAAAAAACAAGGGCTGCCTGAACAGGGGTTTGTGTCTGATCACGAACCAGAAGAATTCTCTTGCCCGATCCGTCGAAATCCCCCGGTATTTTTTCCTCGAAAGCGTGTATCCCGTCGTCCAACGTGATAACAGCATCAAACGCAGCATCTTTGAGATCATCCCTATGTCTGGGATAGCGGCGTGGCATGTCCACGCCCGCCACCCGGGCCGCTGTGGACTCGATCAGATCTCCAGACTGATCCCGATGGAGGGAAGGATGCCGATGTCGCCCCGCGTCAGCACTTCGTCGTTCCAGAAATCGAATTGCGGTTTCATGGGATACCTGAAATTGTATATGTTCTGTATATCCGCGTACAGAATCAGGGTTCGGTTGGTGAAATTGAACGTGCGGTCCACGCGCACATCGAGCTGATGCCCCGGCCCCAGTCGTGCGGACAGATACTCCTCCGGTAGATTCTGTACGGATCCCGGGTGCAGGGGGTTGGCCGAGGGACGGTACACCGGGGTGTAGGGAATGCCGGTGAAATACCGGAATTTGGCGGACACCTCCCACCTGGAATTGAACACGTATCCTCCGGACAGGTTGAAAATCCACCGCTGGTCGAACAGGCCGGGGTAATTCCTCCCGTTTGACGCCGTGATCAAAGACTTGTTGCAGGCCAGGCTGAACAATCCGTACAAAGGCACCTCCGAAAACTTTTTCTGCACCGACAATTCCACGCCGCGCGATGCGCCCGTTCCCCGGGGAGCGAGTTCGAAGAAGCCGAAGGACTGGAAATCGTCCTCGCGTCCGCCGTAAGAAGACCCCGTATTGGTCATGACCACGTAATCGGTCAGGCCCGGCAGAACGCCGGAGGGAAGGTGCCGGTATCGCTTGGCATAGGCTTCCACCGAAAGGCGCGTGTCTTTGCGGAGCATGACGTCCCATCCAAGAACGGCCATCCGGTTTTCGAGGGGAAGGAGTTTCCGGTTGGCGGATTCCACCACCCAGACGTAGGACGGGGCCTGCGTATAAAGACCGCCGCTCAACCTCAGCGTGTGTTTTTCGGAAAGCCGGACCTTCACGGCCGCCCGTGGGGACAGGGTGAACGGTTCGTCGATGAAATCGTACAGATCGGCCCGCAGGCCCCCGGACACCGACAGGAGGGGCTGCGGGTTCCATTCGAGTTCGGCGAAACCGGCCCATTTCCCGCCGGTTGCGTCCGTGGACGTGGCGCCCGAAATCCCGAGTGATGCCCGCGGGATGCGGTTGCCCGAGCGGTCCACGACGGTGTCGGCGAAAACCGTGCTGTTGTCGTTACGGATCGACTTGATCGAAATTCCGGACAAAAGCGACAGCTTCGGGCCCAATGCG
>JBFZEN010000260.1:0-3121 GCA_041306805.1 bacterium | reverse complement strand
TGTCGGCAGTTGAGTTTTTGACTCCCGCCTGTACGTAATAAAAATATTTCGGCGATGGGCGCACCTTGGTATCGACGAATGAACGCCCGGTGCCCTGATAGATGATCTTGTAAAATACCGTATCGTATGATGACATTTTTTTGAAGACACGGTATCCGGCAAAACCGGGCTGTGTTTCCGCGGAAGAGGCATCCCATGATATTTGGACTCCCCCGACAATGGGTTTTACGACGCTCTTCAAGGGTGCGGCCGGCGTGGCGGAAATATTGTAACCGCTCAAAAAATTCCACTTTGCGCGGCTTACCGTTTTGTGAAGCTCCTTGATTCCGGTGCTGATCCAACGGTCCTTCTTCTTGTCGTTTTCAGACGCGTCGGTGGGGAACACGAAATTGCCCGGGAAATACCCGGTCGTCGCATTCGGCAGGCCGGCCGCATCGGCCAGCGTGTTGTTTTTCCACTTTTTTCCGACCTCGGCTGAAAGTTCGCGGCTTATCCCCGCGAAGCCCGACGCCTTGACGATGCGTATTTCTTTGCCGGGCATGAATTCATACGGCCCATAACAGTATACCATGCTTCCGAAAGCGTTGCCCTGGGGGTCCATTCCCGGTTCTCCGCCCGGCATGGCCTTTCCCAGCTCATCCTGGTTCTTGCGGTGATGGCCGGGGCGCACGTCCGCGCCCGTCAGGTCTTCCGAAGCCAGGGTCTGGCCGGAAATCAAATCATAATATGTGGGATAGTTGATTTTGGTGTCCGGTCCGAACAATTCCAGGTTGAGCGCTGTTTGAATGTTTGCATAGGTCGTGACCGACGGCTGGTTCATGTCATTCAAATCATTGGCATCCACCGCGGGAAACGCGGTGCCTGCCGGCGTATACGGCGCCTTTGAAGCGTGCAGTGTCGCCGCGAACCAGAAATCTTTGTTGATCATTCTGCCGTTTTGTTCGGTCAGGGGCTGGCCCATGTTGGAGCCAGCTTTTTCCGGATCGTCCGCCACATACTGGTAAAACATTCTCAGCGTATCAGCGGTGCGTGATCCGTAGTAATGGTACCACCGGCGCGGGCCAGTCGATTGATAGAAGAACTGATCCACGGCTGCAATTGAGGGATTGTTCCCGTCTGAAAAAGTGGTGTAATAATTGCCTTCCTGCATGAAGACATAAAAACCCTTAAGCGTGTCCTTTGAAGCATTCTTAAAAGTGAGGTCTGAAATCACATAATTGTCATGCGGATTCTGGCTCCATGCAAGAACCCTGCGGGTGACCTGCACGCCGTTGCAATACCCGTTTGTAACCAGAACAGTCTGGTCGGATGTGCCGACGCACTTGGCCGGGTCGACCTTCACCGCGGGGGCGCCAAAATTCGGCTGCGGCTCCTTGTATTTTTTTTCCTGATAGTATACGCTGTCCACGGGACTTGCCTGCCGCACGTAATTTTCCATGGCCTTGACCACGGTGAGGCCGTTGCGTTGACGCAGATTTTGCACGGGAAATATGGCCTTGGGGATCTTTACGGGCGCGGTCCCTTTATAAAAACCCGTGGTATCGGTCCAGTTCAGGCAGGCGAGCGTGATATGGCCGCTGAAATGCGATTCATTCCCCTGCAAACGCATTCCAATGGCGCCCTGGTCCGCGAAGGTGTTGAGATCGCTGGCCGTGTACGTGGTTCCTGCATTGAACCCGTTCGAATTGACGGATCCCCAGAATTTATTCGCGCGAATGAGCGCATTTTGCGCGGTCTGGGCCGTAACAAGCGAGACGGCGAAGAGCAGCATGAAAAGAATGCCTGCCGCGATCGGCGCTCCATGTTTATATGCTTTTTGTTTTGTCATTTGATGTCTCCTAAGATTGGTTTTTTATTGAATGGCATCCTTTAGAAATCGATTTTTGCTCCAATCCAGATACCGCGGCGGCTGCCATATGTGAAAATGTCCAAATTGGGATCGTTGATATGCGCTTTATCGTCTGACCGAATGTCGCCGACCTTATCCTCGCCCACCGTGCTCCCGTCCGCGCGAACGTATCCCGGATACAAATAGGCATCCGCCGTCTTTCCGTTGACTCCCGTTTCGGTGCGAATCGCGTCGTAATAGGAATCTTCGAATGCCTTGAGATGGAGCGATGCCATGTAGTCGCGCAGGTCGGCGGACGGGCTGTTGGCCGAGCCCAATCCCTGGGCGAACGCGTATTGGTAGGTGAATACCTTGGTGTTGAACACGTTCCGTACATTCATGAACAGCGTGGCGTTTGTTTGCTTCAGGCTGAATGTCTTGCTCAGGCCCAGATTCAGCATGAAGAAGCTCGGCCATCGGAATTCGTTGTTCACGTCCAATGCGCGCGGGTTGAAGCGGAAAATCTGCCCCGCGCTCCAGTCGGGCATGATGCTGAGCCTCCAGTCGCCCATCAAGAACGGCCAGGTGGCCGGGCTCTTGAAGGTCAGGTTGGCTGTGAGCTGGGGCACCGGGTCCGGACGGGTAGGATCCTGGTAATAATTCACCAGGTCGGGATTGCTGTTGCTGGCCGGATCCTCATAAACCGTTGAACGTCCGCTGAAACCGGTGCTTGCATAGACGTACTGCGCCCGGGCCCAGCCGGTGAAGATTTTCCCGACGGATTTGGTAATCTGGAGTTCGGCCCCTTCTATGTCGCGGTAACAATCGTTCGTCCGGAATGAGTAGGCTTCCGCCCCGCTTTTCGGCCGGTAAGTGATGGTGCGCACCTCGCCGTTGATATCTTTGTAGTAACCCGCGACGTGGACGAGATATTTGTCGAATAAATTGTAATCGACGCCCAATTCATACTGAACGGTGCGCGACGGTTCGAGATTGGGATTCCCCAGATTGTACAAACCGCCTTTTGAAGTGCCGAAACGCACGTTGTACATGTACATTTCGCTGTAGGGAGGCAGCGCCCGGTAATGCCCGTAGTTGAAATAAAACTTGGTCCGGTCCGTGATGGGGAAGGCGATGCCGAGCCGGGGGCTGAATGTGACATGCGATTTCACCGGCTGCAACAGGGGCTGTTCTCCCGCTGCCACATATTGCTGGTCCAGCCTCTCCCACTTTTCCCAGGTGACGGAACGCCCTGCGGAAAGCTGTTCAAACCAGTCCACGGGATCCGATGTG
>JBFZEN010000259.1:0-4106 GCA_041306805.1 bacterium | reverse complement strand
CTGGTACCGCGCGAGCGCCGGTGAATCAGGGGTGCGGCTTTTCAGTGCCCGGACGTTGATTTCCATGACGCAGGGAAGGAGCCTGGCGCAGGCCTTGCCGTGGGGAACGGGGACCATGCCGCCCAGGGGACCGGCCATGCCGTGCACGGCCCCCAGTTTCGCGTTGGCCAGGGCCACGCCGCTGTACAGGGCGGCAAGCGACATATCCGTTCTGGCCTGCAGGTGGGTTCCGTCCCGGAACGCCGTCAATAGCGAATCGCCGGCCATGGCCATTCCATCCTGGCATAAGGCGTCGACCATGGGATTGGGAGAATTGCAGACAAATGCTTCAATCAGCTGAGTGAGGGCGTCGAGTCCCGTGCCGGCCGTCACATCGGGCGGAACGGACAAGGTCAATTCAGGATCAACCAGAACGATGCCCGCGAACAGGGACCGGTGTCTCAAGCTGACTTTCACCCCGTATCCGGCACAGGCGATGACGGCATTGCATGTGGCCTCGGCCCCCGTTCCGGACGTGGTCGGCACAGCCATCCACGGCGCCGCCGGGTTCGCCAGGGAGCGGCCTTTGCCCGCCGTTTCCAGATACTCCATCAAATCAAAGGGATTTGTCAAAAGCGCGGCCACAGCCTTGGCCGTGTCCATGGCGCTGCCTCCTCCGACGCCGACGGCCATGTCGCATCGCAAACCGCGGGCGATATCCGCGGCCCGGGTCACGGATTCGGTCGTGGGTTCGCCCGTGACGGGAAATGAAACCGCGTCGATGACAGAACGCTCGATAAGGCGCAGCGCCCCTTCAGCCGCGCGCGCGCGGCCGTCCACGGCCAGAAATATCCTTTTTCCCAAAGTGCCGGCCAGCGAACCGATTTGTTCAACGGCACCCGGGCCGAACACGATTCTGGACGGCAGCATGAATTCAAAGGGCATTTCAGCCCCAGCCGTTTTCGCCGGGATGGCAGTTCGTAAATTTGACGCTGAACCTCGGTTCGGCCATCATGCCTTCCACCGCTTCACGCCACGCCGCGTAATGGGGCGTTTCCTTGTGCTTCGCCGCATCCGCTTCGGTGCGGTACGCCTCGACCAGGACGAAACTGCAGGCGTCGTCCTTCTGCTGCACCACGTCGAACCGGGCCACACCCGCCTCGCGCAGGCTGTTCTTCGCGTTCTCGACAGAAGCCGTCTTGAAATCGCGGACGTGTTGCGGATGCACGCGCACGTGTACATGAACGATATACATGGGCCTCCTATTTGTTGATGTCGGCCAGATCGGGATAATATTTGACGATACAATCGGGGCAGATGCCGTGCGAAAACTGCATCGGGGAACGCGATTCCACATAACGCTCCACCTTGTCCCAGTATCCTTTGTCGTTCCGCACATTCTTGCAATGCATGCAGATGGGAACCAGGTTCCGCAGCGATTTGATGTTGGCCAGTTGTACGGCCAGCTCCCGGTTGCGGGCCCACAGACGGGCGGTGAGATCGGCGATCAGTTCGAGTTCAGGATCGGCTGTTCCGTGCCGCCTCAGGGCGACGACGATTCCGCCGATGTGCTTGTCATAGTCATCCTCCGGGGAAGGTTCCCTGGTTTCTGCGCGCATGAGATGAAAAAGCGCGGCAAAGGAGGGATGCAGGATGTAGAACTCGGCCTTGTAGGCGAACAGGAAGGAGGTGCGGACGTCCATGGATCCCGGCCAGGCGCCGTCGAGCTCGACCAGGCGGCCGCATATGTCGGACAATTCCGTCTCGATGCGCCCGGGATCATCGAATACGTTCCGGATGCGCCTCTGTTCGGCAAGCTCCATGAGGTTGTTCCAGTATGCCACGTGACGCGACTCCTGAATCGACATGCCGCGCCAGAAGTCATGGAGCGGGCCCGGTTCGAAGGAACCGGCAAGCCTCCGGTACATGGAAACCGCGCGTTTCTCGATATCGATGCACAGCCTCAGCAGCCTGATCAGAACGGGATCGCCCATGGGTTGCCTCCTGGTAAAAAAATAAAAATGGCGGGAATGCCTCTTCCCGCCGTCCGTGTGATGATGCGATCATGGTTCTTCCTGATGCCGCAGGTTCACACTTCCATGATTTCGGATTCTTTGCTCTTGATGCTCTCGTCAATTTTCTTGATGTACGCGTCCGTGCTTTTCTGCACGTCGATGCCGGCATTGAATTCCTCGTCCTCCGAAATGGCGCGGTCTTTCTGCGCCTTGCGGAGTTTCTCGATGGTTTCGCGCCGTATATTGCGGATGGCCACGCGGCCGTCCTCCCCCATCTGATTCACGAGGCGGACCAGCTCTTTGCGTCTTTCCTCGGTCAGCGCCGGAATGGGCAGGCGGATGATGACGCCGTTGTTGTTCGGCGTGATGCCGATATCGGCCTTGAGAATGGCCTTCTCGATTTCCCCGAGAAGGTTTCTGTCCCACGGCTGTATCGTGATCAGCCGCGCTTCCGGAATGGCCAGGTTCGCAACCTGTTTCAGGGGAACCGGATTGCCGTAGTAGTTCACGCGCACCGTATCGAGAAGAGACAGGCTGGCCCGCCCCGTCCGTATCTTCGACATTTCGGCCTGGGTGCCCGCCAGCGACTTTTCCATTTTTGTCGTTGTTTCTTTGAACAGTTCTTTTATCATACGCGATCTCCTTGCACGATGGAACCGATTTTCTCGCCGAGGATGATCTTTTTCAGGTTCCCCTCGTCCAGCAATTTGAAAACGATGATGGGAATGTGGTTCTCGCGGCAGAACGTGATGGCGGTGGCGTCCATCACGCCGAGTTTTTTATCGATGACTTCCTCGTACGTGATCGTGTCGTAGCGCCTGGCCGTCTTCACCTTCAAGGGATCGGCGTCGTAGATGCCGTCGACCTTGGTGCCCTTCAGCACGGCTTCGGCGTCGATCTCGATGGCGCGCAGCGCCGCGGCCGTGTCCGTGGTGAAATAGGGATTGCCCGTGCCCGCGGCGAAGACCACCACCGAACCCTTTTCCAGATGCCGGATGGCCCTGCGCCTGATGTAGTTCTCGGCCATGGCCTCGAGCCTTATGGCCGACATCACGCGCGTGGGAATGTCCTCTTTTTCGAGAAAATCCTGCAGCGCCAGTGAATTGATGACCGTGGCAAGCATGCCCATATGGTCGGCCGCCACCCTGTCCATTCCCCTGGCCGAGGCGGAAAGGCCCCTGAAAATATTACCGCCGCCGATGACGATTCCTACCTGGACGCCCAGGTTTTTGATGTCCCGGATCTCGTTGGCTATCCTCTTGACGATGTCGGGATCGATTTCAAGATCACGGTTCGATCTCAGGGCTTCTCCGCTCAACTTGAGAAGAATGCGCTTGAAAACCGGTTTTGGCGTATCCGGCGGCATCAATTTTCGCCCAGCTGAAAACGAATGAACCGCTTGACCGTGATTTCCGTATTGAGCGGCTTCGAGACGTCGTGGATATATTCCTGTACGGTCTTGCCGGGATCCTTGACGTAACTCTGCTCGAGCAGAACGGTTTCCTGGAAATACTTGTCGAGTTTTCCCTGGACTATTTTTTCGATCACGGCTTCGGGCTTTTTCTGGTCCTTGACCTGGGTCCGGTATATGTCCAGTTCCCTGGTGATCGTGTCTTTTGAAACTTCTTCGCGCCTCACGGAAAGCGGATTGGTGGCGGCGATTTGCATGGCGATGTTTCTGGCCAGGGTCTTGAAGTCGTCCGATTCGGCAGCCTGCACGTCGCCGCATTGCACCTCGACCATCACGCCGAGACGGCTTCCGGGATGGAGGTAGGGAATGATCGCCCCGGCCTGGCCCCCCCGCTTGAAACGAACGGCCTTCCGGACATGAATGGCTTCGCCCAGCTTGCCGGACACTTCAAGTATCCTGTCTCTCATGAATTGGTCGGGATCCCCGCCGAGATCTTCCGACGCGGGGTTGTGCGCGGCCGCGCCCAGCGCGATGTCTTTCGCCAGAGCCTGGAAATCGGCCGTTTTGGCGACAAAATCGGTCTCGCAGTTGACTTCCACCATGACGCCCACGGCGTTGTCGGGCTGGATGTGAAAAACGACAAGGCCTTCCTTCGCCTCGCGTCCGCTCCTTTTTTCAGCCGAAGCGATGCCTTTTTTCCG
>JBFZEN010000258.1:0-16269 GCA_041306805.1 bacterium | reverse complement strand
TTGGTAGTACCCAAATATTTATTTGGGAAAGAAACTACATCTCTTTTAGTAAATGTCCCAATAACCCAATGGCAACCCGTTAAATTATTTGGATTTGCTGTAAGTTTATCGATTGGAATTTCAAATACGCCCTTTTTATCATAATATACTGGAGGCTTACTCTCGATATTTACAAAATTATTGTGACGAAAATTATCAGGAATATAACTTTCCTGAACATTTGTAGCCGTAAGATTATAAAAATTATTATACTCAATCGCATAATTATCGGTGACGCTAAAAATATTCGGTACAGAGAAATTCCTAATTATATTGTTATAAAAGTATTTAATGCCACATAATACAGAAGGATCAATAGTATTTTTTAAATTATCGAAGATACAATGATCAACATAAAACTTTGCACCATCACCTATATTGCCAAGAAGTGGATTTCCAATATTTTTAAAATAGCAATATTGAAAAGTATCCACACCGGCAATAGCACAACTTGCAGTACGATGTATTCCTGAACCAAGATCTTCTGGATTGCTTTCGAATATTATTAAACTATCGCTTTTGCCTTTTGCGATTAATCTACCACGCAAATCAATATTCATATCAGGACTTACATATATTTGAGTGCCAGGCATAATACGTAAAGTTGCAACAGTTCCAATACGGAAACTACCATTAATCAGATATTTCTTATTTGAAGTCCAAGTTGTATTTTCATTAATAACACCTGTAACATTTACTCCATTTTCAATTGTTATGTGTATATCTTTAGTTATTATTAAACCGGAATTTTTACAACCGAATTCTATTTGAAAAACAATGTCACGTGCATGGTTTAAAGAGGCATTAAAACTAATACTAAATGGATCAGATGCATTTGTTGAATTTGCATATGGAGCAATTCCTCCCACGTGGCCTAGACTATCAAGCACATTGACGTTTCCCAATTCTTCCAATGGGTGCAAGCGTATTCTTGTCCAAACACTATCCGCCTGCCCCCATACATTCTGCACAGTCAGCCATAATTGAACAGTTTCACCAGCGTCAATGCGGCCATCACGATCGCAACCTGCAAGAGTATCTACTATCGCATAATTATTATATTGCAGCTTAGGTTCAGGAGTCTGTAACATCGAAGAAAGAATATTCAATGTACTACTCAAACCATTTATTAAATTACCAAGTACAAGTTCGTTTGAAATTGTAGAATTATGAGTTCTTTGCATGGCGATAGATCCAGACACAACAGGAGCTGACATTGAAGTCCCTGATAGATTCCCATATTGACCATTAGGTAAAGTACTATGGATAAAAACGCCGGGTGCTGACAATTCATAATTAAAATTTTCTTCATTGTTATCGGAAATTGGTCCGCTAGGATCATAGTTAGAAAATAATGCTCTTAATCCTGATTGATCAGATGTCATTACACCAATTACCCATCCATAACAAGCTGGAAATAATGGCTTACCAAATATACCCTCAATAGGCAATCCATCATTCCCCGCAGCTGCCACAAGCACAGCTGTCGAATATGCATTTTCCAGAGTCGTCTTTAATGTCAATGATTCCGTATAACTTCCAAGACTCATGTTGATGACTTTTGCTCCGCGGAATCTGGCGTAATTCACCCCCTGCGCCACCGTGCTTGAACTGCCGTACCCCGTGCTCTGAAGTACCTTGACGGGGAGAATTTTAGAACCCCAGCTCACCCCTGCACACCCCGTCCCGTTGTTAGTCTCCGCCGCGGCAATACCCGCCACATGCGTTCCGTGGCTGTTGTCGTCATTGGGGTTGTTGTCGTTGTTAATAAAATCCCATCCTCTAATATCATCAACATATCCATTTCCATCATCATCAACACCCGTTGCGCCATTATATTCGGTCCAGTTGATCTTGATTTTGTCGTCCAGATCGGGGTGGTCCCAGTCCACGCCCGTATCGATGATCGCGATGAGCTGGGTGGAATCGCCCGTGGTCACATCCCATGCTTCTGGCGCATGAATGACAGGCAGATACCACTGCTGGCCGTACAAAGCGTCGTTCGGAATAGTCTCAAGCGCGCTGAAAATATAGTCGGGTTCGGCGTAGATCACGCCTTTTTGTTTCGACATTTCATCTGCCACGATTTTAGCGTCGTTTTTCGAATCGAACCTGAACCGCATGATATTATAAAGACTCCCGGCCCGGTGCTCTTCGCCCCCGAACGTACGGACATTCTGCAGTTGTTGCCCCCTTTGGGCTTCTGGAAACAATCTCTCCCCTTGTTGTATCCCGTACTTGGAGAACACGGCATGGACGTCCGAAGGGGCGGCTTTGCCCAAACGGCCGTCCTTGCCCAGGGGAACATCCACGTCTTCCTCAAATTTCACCAGCACCACGCCCGGCTCGTACTGCACGTCGTATGGGTCCATGCGCTTGACGGACTGGCCGAAAACTTCCGCTGACAACAAAACAGCAAGCATGAAAGAAAACAATCTGGACCTCATGGTGTATTCTCCTTTGTTGGATACCGGATGCCAGACAACTGATGCCGGTAAAAAAAAGAGTACCCGCATCCATATCTGGTATCTTATTGCTTTCTTGCAGGAATAAAAAACAGCCGGGTCGCACGAATCCTTTCGGATCCCGCCAGCCCGGCTGTTCAGCCAAAGCAATTTTCGGTTATTTCAAGCAAGTCCAAAGCCTCATCCATTCTCCCAAAAGCATTTGCTTCAGACCGTGTTGGTGAATCATCCGTCTATCTAAAGAATGACAGCCCTTTCCATTTTGTCATATACGGATTAATTACTATTGGATGCCGTCAAAATATGCCTACAGATAATAACAAGAATATATATGATTGTCAATTTATTTCTTGCATTTTCCTGCTGAATAAATCAGACCCCTGTGTCCCGAAAAGCGAGACAACCGGGATTTGATCAATTATATTTTACTATTATAATCTTTAATCTGCCATTTTGATCTTTGATATCTGATTTTTTGAATTATCTAGGGTACACTTGTCGTCTGATTACGGTTGTTCCATGTAATGGACCTGTCATTCGCGTCCACCGTCCCGGACAAATCACAGTCGGCCGGTTCGTAGCCCGTCTTGTTCCTGTCATTCCACGCCGCGGACCTGTCGTTCGCGTCCACGGTCCCCGACCCGTCCGTGTCGCCGGCAATCATCCCGTACACGCCCCCGCCCAGGTCCTTGAATCCGTCCGTACCGTAATACTTGCCGGAACCCGTCGTGAAATCATACTCGACAACGGCCTGGGTTCCCGCGGTCGAGCGGGCTGAACCGCCGTTCGACGGCGATGTGCATTGTCCAGCGCCCGCCTGACATTCGGTTTGTGCGGATCGTACCACAACCGCCGCATTATTCCCCGCGTCGGTCCCCTGGGCCAGAGCCGCCGCCCCTGAAAGAACCAGCGCGCTCAGCATTACAATGACTTGAATTCTCGTTTTCATGTATCCTCCTTGAAAATACATATGTTTATTACTCAGAGCGTTTTATAAGTTGACGAAAACGGGCCTTCATTCCATTCCCCGTTTTCCCGTGCGCGTCCTTTTTTGTTCCGTGTTTTTTCCGTGGTTGCATTTTCACGGCGCCAGGTGTACGGCCGCCGCACTCTGGACGGGCAGGTGATTCCTGTGGCGGATGGTCACGTAATAATCACCCTCCTCCACCTCGAGCGCGATGTCGTCGGTGAGGCCGTCGTCGCGCATGACGCAGCCGTCGTTCCGCAAAAAGGCGCTGCGGGACAATACCGGCGCCCCGTCCGGAGCGGTTCGTAGTTGGACGAGCACCCAGTCGACTGCATTGGCGGGAATCGACAGCGCCGTTCTGGGATCCTCGGTATAAGGCGAAGTCAGGGAGATGGATCCTGCCGTCCCCAGGCCTGTCGTCATCTGCCCGGCGCTGTAGGCGCCTTCCAGAAATATCTTGGTTTTCAGCCTCACGCCGAGGCCGTTCCAGCCCGCGACGCGGGCCATCAGCCACCACAGCGAGCGCCCGATGCGCCTCACGCCCGCCTCATACACGTGGCATCCGCCCTGGCCCCCGTCGTACCCCGCGCCGCTGAGAACCAGGGTGGGATCCCCGTTCTGGAACGCGTGCCCGTTCCAAGAGGTCGTGGTCTCGACGCCCTCGTCGTTCCAGCACAAAATATCCCCGAAATCGAACAGGTTGCCGCCGTGCTCCTCGACTGAATCCCGGATGGCCACGTGTTTCAGATACCTCTGGTATCCTTTCTCTTCACCGGCCAGGCCGTCCACCGGCCCGGTGGTGTACAGGGTCCGCGTCGCGGGGACGCCGGCATTGTACCCCTCCACCGAATTCAGGTAGGTGTTCAGATGAACGCTATTGCCCGTGACCGCGAAATCCTCCTCGTCCAACCCCCAGCCAATGCTGCCTTCGGGGCTGCCGACCGACCAGCCGAACCAGTGACAGCCGTAAACCGGATCCACGCCCGGGCTCTGCGTGCCGCTGGACATGTCCCAGCACCAGCCGAACCCGAACGCATCGATGGGGTCGCCCGCGTCCAGCCTAGCCTGGAGCCTGGCCTGCGTCGCCGTGCGGCCGGTGGCGTTCGTCCAGAAATTGGTCTCGCCGCCAGACAGGTACCATACCCGCATGCAGGGGCTGCTCGCGGCCTTGGGCGCCGTGCCCCACCACGACAGGCTCGCCGCCAGGTGGGGATAGTCAGCCGCGACCAGCTGCGGGCCGTATATGTAGCAACGGCCGTGCGACTCGCCCATGACGGTGAACAGTTTCTTCTGCGCCTTGATCTGGTTGATGTACGGATCCGGAATCCGCATCACGTCGGTGTGGCGGTGGTCCACCACAATCACCTCTCCTGACACGGACATGACGGCACCGGCCGCACAGAGCACCAGGATCGCCCTCCACGCGTTTCCCGACACCGGCTTCCTATTCATGGAGGGCATTCCCCCTTTGGTCCTCCCTCTCCCCTTCTGATCTCCGGCTTTTTTCATGGTCGATTTGTTCCTTCCTTTGGTTTGTCAAATTCAAGGAGCAAGGTGCGCCGGCCCTGCACTCATCACGGACAGGTGGTTCTTGTGCTTCACCGCGATATAATAATCCCCCTCCGCCGCGTTTTCGAAAAGAATTTCGGTGCCGACGCCATCCAGGTCCACGACGCGCCCGTCGTTCCGCAAAAAAGCGCTGCGCCCAATCACCGCCTCATCCGCCGCGGACCTCAACTCAATCCACACCCAGTCCACGACATTCTCGGGTATGGACGCGACCGTCACTGGCGGAACGTCCTCGTAGGGAGACTGCAGGGGGATGTGGTTCCCGGCCTTCAAGCCGCAATTCATGGAACCCGCGGCGTAGGGGCCTTCGAGAAAGACGCGGACGGCCGCTTTGACCGAAGGCGGCGCAGGATTCTTGGCAATGCGGTAAATGTGCACGCCTTCCCTTTCAAACCTGTCCGTGAATGAGCCGTTGTTTACGGGCAGGGTCCTGTCCGTCCGCACGGGACGGTAGCAGACGCGCATGCTGTCCACGCCAGGGGGAACCGGATACGCAAACGTGACGGTGATTTCCCCGGTCTGGTAATTGACCGTGCCCTGGTGGATATCCTCCCACAGCTTGTAGTACAGACGGCCGTTTCCGTCGTCGAACGAGTACATCCACGGCCTGCGTCTATCATTATGCCAGCCGCCCACGAAAACGCTGCCCGGCGCAACGGGAGGCTCGTTCACCGTGAACGTGAACGTCTTCGACTGAACGGCGAGTCCCTTCGATTCAGAGACCACTTCCGTCTTGTTGAAATAGTCGACGGCCCGGTTGGCCGCCGATCCCAGGCCCGCCACGTTGAATGTGACCTGGATCTCACCGGGCTCGGGAACCACGGCCGCTCTCTCCGGCGGTTCGGTGAGCCGGACCGCGATCACAAAAACGTCCTGATCCGTTTCACGGACAAACGTATCGATCCGGTTACCCGGACTGTCGGCGTTGTCCGTGCACCGGATCTCCTGATCAGGGCCCAGGATCACGGGCGTTAATTCGGTCATTTGCGGCAGAAATTCGGCCATGACGCCGTAATTCTCCGGAGGCGTCGGCCTGAAATACTGAAAAAAATTCAACCCCTTCATGCCGTGCGCCACGCACAGCCACAGCATCATCCTCAACTGGCGCGCATTCACGGGCGGTTCTCCGTCCAAAAAGATGTCCTGGCTTTCGATGGACTGAAAGCATGGCACCAGCCCGCCGTTGCGCGCATTCAGGTTGTCCATGCCCTCGGCCCAGCAGTCGAAGGGGCCCCGGTTGTTGTAATTCATACCCGGATGGTTCATGTCTTCGACGGGATACACATCGTGGTTGATCACGTCCGATGAAAAATGCTTTTTGCCGCCGAAATATTCGGCGTCATACAGGTAATTGTACTCGTCATTCCGGCTGGCGCCGCAATACGCCAGGTAATGGGCTCCGTAGTACTGGTTCAGAAAGGGGTGCTGAAAATCGCGCTTGTGGCATTGGTACGTCCAGGCGGCCGTCACCTGAACGGGAACCCATTCGTCGTGCGGGCCCAGGTTCGGCTCGTCCTGCCACAACCACATCAAGGTGGCCGGATGGTTTTTGAATTCGTCGACATATTCCTCGATCTTCCGGATGTCGGTGTTCCGGTAATTCTTCCACGACCCGAACACCCACCCCTTGCCTTCGTAACGCTCCGGTCCGATGGCGTACAGCCCGCTCGACTGGCAGCGGTTCAGGTAGTCGAGCCAGTTCGCCTTGGAATGGAGATCGTAATATCCCGTGGCCATGGCCGTGTTGATGAAACGCCCCGCCCACATGGGAAAATTTTCACCGTTGAGCTGCCATGGTTTGACGGAAAAGAAGGGGATGCCGTCGATAAAAATGTTGTTGTATTCGTCAATACCCACTCTTGGAGCGCCTTCGTATGGTTTCGAGAATTTTTCCCGGATCAGGGAAAGGCGGCCCCCCGAGGCATCCAGCAGTTCGGCCTGGAGCACATAGTTGCCCGCGGGAAGAAGCGCGTTCCGCAAAAGGAATTTCTCCTCCGCGCCCAGTCCTGTCTTGTCGATCAACGCCTCCGAATGGCCGTTGTCGCCGCTTATGACAACCGAAAGACGGTTGGACGCGTTCTGGCGCACGCTCAGGGGAATCTGCGCGTATATGAACTGGGCCGTCCTGCCTTGGAAGGGCGCGCGCCACAGCTCAAAGCCCGCCAGGGGCGCCTCTCCGGACACATGCATCACGGCCGAGGCCTCGGCTTTCGCCCCCGTCAACGTATGCGTCAAGGTCAGCACCACGGTGAAGTCCCCCGGCCGCATGAAGAAATGCACGCATGTGATGCCCGTGCAGTCGTCCCAGTAATTCGGAAAGCCCGGTTTCATTCTGTACCCGTCCCCGTATTCCCATTCGAAAACCAGGTCACGGCGGTCGTCATGCACGGTCAAAAGCCCCTGGGCAACGGCAAAATCCGAGGCGTCGAAAAAAACCTCTTCGCCGACTTCCACGTTTGTGCCGGGCTCGATGCGGAAGGCGGATGGCTGCCCGCACAAAACCCTCACGAAAAGCAGTGAAACCGGGATCCATTTCAAACCGTTCCGCAGCCGTGTGAAAAGGAACGATACTCCGGCCATGGCATTCGGTTTGGGATTTTGAAAATGAATGGACATCATGCACAGTCTTCCAATAGATGGATTCACGATCCGGCCCGCAAACGTTTGCACTGCCAGGGACAGAACATGCCCTTGGCAGTGATTGCCTCCGGGCTCTTCCCCCTGAAAAGCCTTACTGCCCGACAACAGCTTGATGAAAAAACCGGATTGAATGCGGAGAATCCCGGGACCGCGGTATCGCCGCGGACGACGGATCGTGAGATACTATTTAAAGTAACATCGCCACAGGCCTGAACCTCGGGTCTTCTCCCGCCAGAAGCAGGATTATGGTAAATAAAAATCAAAAGAAAGTCAAGTTAAATTTGTGCAACCAATGTGAATAAGCCCGGCGCGCGGCCGGTTCTTCTCTTTCCTGCCGGATATTCGCAGGACGGTTATCTTTTCGATTGATTTGAAAGCTTGAATTGACTATCTTTTTCATGCCTGTCGCCAAAACAAAAACGGACACCCATGCCTAAAAAAATCCGAATCGGTCCGCTGATATTCTTCATTTTCTCGGCGGCCGTGTTCATGCTGATGTGGTGCAGCTACCGCATGATGACCGAGTCGCTTCCCGTCGTGCGGGGGCGCCTGATCCTCCCGGGGCTCGAACAGGAGGTGCACGTATTCCGCGACGGGACCGGCGTGCCCCATGTCTTCGCCAAAAACGAAAACGATCTCTTCTTCGCCCAGGGCTTCGTCACGGCCCAGGACAGGCTTTGGCAGATCGATTTCAACCGCCACGCCGCGCAGGGGCGGCTTTCGGAGTGGTTCGGTCCGCGGGCTTCGTGTACCGACAGCCTGTTGCGCCGTTCGGATATCCGTTTTCCGGCCGCCCGAGGCTGGTCCGGCCTGCCAGGCAAAGCGCGCCTTGCTGTTGAACGGTACGCGGCCGGGGTGAACGCCTTCATCGGCCTGAATAAGAATAAGCTTCCAGTCGAATATAAAATGCTCAGCCGGACCCCTGAACCCTGGCAGCCAGAAGACGTCGCGTCGCTTTTCAAATTCATGTGCTGGCAGAAGGACTTCAGCTGGCTCGAGCATCCTCTTTGGACGGAACTGTTCGCCGCGGTCGGTCCGGTCCGATGGAAGGCCCTTCCCGCACCGGAACCGATGCCCGGCTCATCGTATGACGCGAAGACCCGGGAGGACGCCGCAGAATGGAATGCCTTTCTTCGGCGCGTGTTCGCCGAAAAATGGATCTCTCCACCCGTATCGGGAGATATGGCCTGGGTCGTCCCTCCCCCGCAGTCTGCGACGGGAAAACCGGTCCTGTCCGTCATCCTGCGCAGCGCGCCGGCCAATCCGTCTCCCTGGTACGAAATCAGGTTATCGTCCCCCTCTTACCGCAGCCGGGGCTTATCACTGCCGGGCTTTCCCTTCATTCTGGCCGGGCACAACGGCCGAACGGCCTGGGCGTGGACGCCGGACGGCAACGTCATCATGCATGAGCCGCCGATTCAAAACGCCGGCGTCGATGACATCTCCGCCTTGTACCATATGGGCTCGGCGGACGCCTTCGGCTTTTTCCCCTCCGTTCACGCCTTCCGCGGAAAGTGCATCTGCGCGGACACCTCCGGCCGCGTGATGTCTTTCCATTCCGATTCGAGACGGGAGGACTTTCGGGTCGGCCGCCTCCACACGCTGCTTGATCCCGTGAAAATATGTTCAGTCGAGGACGTGAAAAAGATGCAGGCGGACGTGTTTTCGGACGCGGCAGCGGAGATGGTCATGCAAATCCGTTCGATTCTCGGCGAAGATACATCGGGGAGCCCCCTCGAACGGCAGGCGCGCGCCCTGCTGTTCCAATGGAACGGAGACATGCAGCCGGGCAGCGCCGGGGCCGCCCTGTTTGAAACGCTGGCGCTCGAATGCACGGACCGGATTTTCCGCGACGAGATGGGGGATTCTCTTTTCGCCTCCTTTAAAAAACTTCCATCACTGCACGCCCGGTTTCTGGCCAACGTGTTCGGGGATCCGCTTTCGCCGTGGTGGGACGATGTGCGGACGGCCGGCGCCGCGGAAACGGCGGCGGAAGTGCTGAAAACGGGCCTGAAAACATCGTCGGAAAAACTGGCGGCCCTGTGGGGCGATGACATGGCCAAATGGAGCTGGGCCGGACTGCATACCCTGACCTTTCACCACCCGCTCGACTCCGCTCCCCTGGCCGGAATGCTGTTCCGGCACGGGCCTTACGCGGTGGGCGGGTCCGCCACCACGCTGTTCTCTTCCGACGTCGATGCGGCTTCGCCTTTCAAGGCGGCGGCCTGCGTTTCCGCGAAAATGGTGCTCGATCTCGCGGACTGGGACAATTCGGCCTCCGTTCAGCCTCCCGGACAGGGCGGCCAGATCATGGACATGCACCAGCAGGACCAGATCGAGCCGTACCTTCAGAATCAGTACCATTTCATGGTTTGGGATTCGCTCAAAATGCGGCAGACAGGCACGGACATGCTGGAGCTGCTTCCCGGAGACGCCCGTGGTCCACGTTGAAACGCCCGTGAGGCGAATCGAAGATCTCGTTCCCGGAGAAAAGGCGACGGGCTTCTTTGTCGTGCGGAAAAAAGAATGGAAAACCCGCAAAGACGGAACGCCTTACCTGCTGCTGGAACTGGGCGACGCCTCGGGCCGTATTTCCGCCACGGTATGGGAGAATGTCCAGGCCGTGGGGGAAAGCATCGGGACGGGCGACACCGTCAAGGCGCAGGGCACGGTCATGGAATTCAACGACAGCCGCCAGATATCGATAGACCGCATCCGCAGGACGGACGAAAGGGACGGAGTCGACCCCAGGGAATTCCTCCGCAACGGCGCAGTGGACGCGGATGCGCTTTTTCTCAGGTTGATGGAAACCGCGGCCTCGATCGAGGACACGCATCTGAGGAAACTTCTTGAACGGATGTTTTCGCAGCCGGGCCTGCAGACGCGCTTCAAGGAGGCGCCGGGCGGCAAGCTGTGGCACCACGCCTGCCTTTCCGGGCTGCTCGAGCACACGTCGTCCGTCGCGGCCGTCTGCGAATCGCTTTGCGCCATCCACCGCGATCTGGACCGCGGCCTTTTGCTGTCCGGCGCCATTCTGCACGACATCGGCAAGGTCTGGGAATACGAATGGGAGCGCGGCTTCATCGATTACACCGACGAGGGCAGGCTGTGGGGCCACATCAGCATCGGGGCCCGGATGGTGGAAAGGGAAATCGAGGAGGAGGAAAAGTCGGGCGGGTTTCCCGAGGAATTGAAGAAGAGGCTGCTGCACCTGATATTGAGCCACCAGGGCAAGCTCGAACAGGGTTCACCCGTTCTGCCCATGACGCGCGAGGCCGTCGCATTGTACTACGCGGACGAGATGGACTCGAAGCTGAACGCACTGGCACACATCATCGAGCGGGACGGAGAGCCGGGGAAGAGATGGAGCAAATACATACAACTGATGGACAGGTTTATTTATATCGGGGAATCCGACGCAGAAATTAAAAATCAAAATGAAAAAATCAAAAATACAAATCAAAAATGAAAAATAGCATCGCCTCAAATCATCATTTTATTTTCAATATCATTATCATTCATATCGCATGACCTTCCGATTTTTTTTGGTCTTTTTCATGTCCTGATATATCCCCCCTTATAGAGCCCCGTAGGGGCGACCTGTTTTTTGCTATTATTACTAATATAATAATTATTATAAAGCTATACAAAAGGAAAATAAAATATGAAGAATATTCTAAAAGCGTGCTGTTCTTGATTTTCGGTGTCTCTCGGTATTCTTCGGTGTTAAATTATTCTATAGATTATACCTGTCTCATTATTTTATCCATTCAATATTGAATCCGCGTCAATCCGTCTATAATCCGTCCAATCAGTGTTCCATTGCTTTATCCGCGGTGTTTCATTGCCGCGTCCTTGAATTCGAACCTGCGCACCAGGTCCGGTGCTGCGGGTGGAATAAGCGACTGCACCCACTCCCTGTTCTGCCAAAGCGCGCAGCCGCCGCTCGTTTCGTTCAGTTTGTCGCGGTTGTCGCGTATCCGCTTGAGCAGAACGGACTGCAGCGCGTCCCTGAAGGACATGCGCCTGAGATTAGTATCCGAATACGGCGCGAAGGGGCACGGTTCAAGGCTTCCGTCGGGCCCGACATTGACGAACCCCCTGACCGCGGCCAGGCAGCCGCCGTACTGCTCTTCGTCCCCGGGAAACACGATGAACACGCCCCTGAACGACGAGCGCATTTTTTCTTCGATGGCGCGCAGCCGGCCGCGCTGCGGTTCCGTCAGCACCAGGCTGTCGGTGGACTCGTCCACGGGCGTGTATTCAATGAAGAAGAACAGCCTGCACCCGCTTTCAAACAGCGAGCGGATGAACCCTTCGTCCACGGCCTGTTCGAAATTGTCGCGGTTCACCGTGACGCTGGCGCCGTAAAACAGGCCGGCCCTTTTAAAACTCCGCAGCGTTTCCCGTATCCGGTCATAAACCCCTTCTCCCCGTCTGTAGTCCGTGTGCTCCTCGAAACCTTCGATGCTGGCCACGGGAATCACGTGCTTCTGTTGCTTCAGACGGCGCAGAATCGGTTCCGTCATGACCAACCCGTTCGTGAAGACCGGAAAGATCAGGCCGGGAAACCGTTCCGAGATGTCGAGCAGGTCGGGCCTCAAAAACGGTTCGCCGCCCGCCAGCATGACGATGGACACTCCCAATGCTTCCGCCTCGCCGATGATGCGGACCCATTCGTCCCCGCGCAGTTCCCCCTTCTGCGACCGCCGGTGAGCCCGCGAATAGCACCCCTTGCAGTTCAGGTTGCACTGCGCCGTCAGGCTGGCGATCAACAGCGGGGGCACGCGCAGTCCGCCTTTTTCCAGTTCATCCCTGCGCAGGGCCGCCGTTTTCTGGCGGCGCAGGGTGCCGAGAAAAAACAGCGCGAACCGGGGATCGGCGAGCGAAGCGCGCAGCGCGCCTTTGAACTTTGAAAGGATGTTGCCGTCGAACCGGGTTGCGAATGGAACATTCATGAAACTTGATCCTCATTCAAAACCGTGGAGGGCGTTTCATCAGTTTACGTTTTCAGCATGAAAAGTTGCCGTATCCGCATGCCTTTTCCTGAATCCTTTTTGCCGGGGAACGGATCGATGCTTTCTCTATCTATGATAGGACACCTTGAACCGCGCGTCCGAACCCGGCACCCGGATCGCCGGGCACCGGGAATCCGTCGAATCGGCCCACGAAGGCGCGCATTGATTGATGACCACGGGAAACAGTTCTGCGGATTGCAGGCTGTCGGAAGCGAAAACCATTCTCACCATCATGCTTTGCCGGGTCAGCGAATCCTTCTGGTCGAACACCAGGTTGCCCAGGCTGTAAAAGATCGGCCTGCCGCGGTACGCCTCCACGGGCTGCAGCACGTGGGGATGATGGCCGACGACGGCGTCGGCTCCGGCGTCGATCAGCAGGCGTGCGTCCGCCTGCTGCCGGGGCGAAGGCCTGGTCTGATATTCCCTTCCCCAATGAAGGACGGCGATGATGAATGCGTCCGGATCGCCGCGCCCGGCATCGCCGATCCGCTCCGCGAGCGCTTCCGCGGAAAGGATGCACGGTCCCGCGCCGCCCGTGTCGGGGCGGGCGTAATCGAGATAAAGCGGAACCGATCCGAACAAAATGAAGCGGATGTTGTTTTTTTGGAAACGGACGGGGCTGCAGGCTGTCGAATCGGCCCCCGCCCCGAACGGCGAAATGCCGCAGCGTTCCAGGTTGCCGATGGTCGAAAGCAGGCCGCCCTCGTCCTGATCGCTCGAATGGTTGTTCGCCAGGCAGGCGTGCGTCACCCCCGCCCGTTTCAAGAAAGGCAGCCATTCGGGATCGGCCCTGAAGTCGTAGGGTTTGTCTTCGGGGTGAAGCGTGTCCGTGGCCGGGCATTCGAGGTTGATGACGGTGAAATCGGAATTCCTGAACAGGGGCGCGACGTCCGAGAACAGCGAATCCATGCCGATGAGACCGATCCTTTTCCTGACCCCGCGGTCGAGCATCACGTCGCCCGTAAAACAGATCGAAACGTCAGCCGCAACCGGTTTCTCCCGCGGCTCTTCCGAGCAGAATGACAGAACGAAGAGCAGCGCCGCGAAGGAAATGAGCGCGTCGCGCTGACGCGGCCGTTTCACGGGGTGGCGCCCAACAGCGAATCGACCACGTCACAAAGGCCGAGCAGCGGCCCCCTGAAGTCGGGTTCGCGCGCCGATTCGTCCGTTCCTCTGCGCAATTCCCTGCTCATGGAGAATTGCTGTTGCGCGGCGCCGTCTGTCAGATAGGTTTTCATTCCTAGCTTCGCCACGACCATGTCGTTGACGGGATCGTTCCCCACCATGAGACAGTCTTCTGGGCGCTCGCCGATTTTTTCGCATATCTCCGAATAATACTCGACGCGCGGCTTGCAGAAGCGCATGTTTTCGATTCCCGTGACGTAATCGAAGGAACGGTTCTGAAGGCCCGCCCACCCGAGGCGGAGGCGCTGCACCGGCACGGGCCACAGGGGGTTCGATGCGATCACGCGTTTCAGCCCGCGGCTTTCCAGACGGTCGAACAGCGCGTTCAGCCCTTCGGGCACCGTGACGAGGCGCCGGAGCGCGTCGAACCGCGTTTCGTAAAAACGCATGAACCGCATCCACAGCTCCTCGCGCCGTTCCTCGAACCCCCGCGAAAACCGCTGCAGAAAGAACTCCGCGTTCGAAACGCTCCCGTCGCTGTCGAGCATGGCCCGGCTCGAATCCATCAGCTTTTCGTGAAAAACGGGTAAAGGCATGATGTCCGAAAACGCGGCCGCGATTCCGGGCAGATAGGCCTTGAAAAATTCGGATTCGTCGAAATGGATCAACGTGTTGTCGAGGTCGAACAGGACGGCTCTGAGAATGGTTTATCCTATTGATTCGGGTTAAAATATATTCCGATCATCAACGTAATCGTATTAATTCTGGATGAAAATTTAAAAGAATCGCCGAAAGAATCGTTTTTATATAAATTGCTCAATCCGATTAAATATTTCAAATTGATATCTACAGTTGTACTTTCCATGGGAATTTCGATTCCGGCACCAAACGCAATCCCCCAATGAATGGCATTGAGATATTCAGTCAAATCATCATTACCGTCGAATTTTCCCTTGAGTTTAAGAAAAAAATCGGCACCTGTAAGAAAATATGGGATTACGGACGATTGATTCTTATTAAAATTGCCAAATTTAAGAGAGTTGGACAGATATAAATTATTCAAGAACAATTCATCGATGTCCTTTTGGGTATATCCGATTTCAATCAACAATTTGTTAAATTGACTGATTTGTGCATTGCAGACAGCACCCACATTGAACCCAGTGATCGATCCCAACTCGCTTTCACTTTTATAAGTGCCGCCGAATCCTTCATTCTCGATCTTGTGCTGGGCCGCGTTCAGGGACGCGCTGATGCCTATATCAAATCGGTTTACGCCTTCTCCCCCGGACTTGCCGGAATACCCCCATTCATCGGCCGAATCGTCGGTGGTTCGGCGTTTTTTCTTATTGGTCGCGTATTTTTCATACCAGTCGTCCACGTCGTCCGATTCCGAATCACGCGCGGCCCGGCCTGGAGTTTTAAACGGCAACTCGTCCTCTTTGCCTGCTTTCTCGTCCTGCCCGTTTTGGCTTCCCCAGAAATCCTCATCCGAAAGGATGTCTTCCCGACCCTTCAGCTTGATGAAATCGCCTATTTTGATTCGGTTCACGCCCCTTTCGGATACGATTTTGCCGGCGCATTTGCCCATGTTGAACCGGACAATCTGGATTCTGCCGATCTCGACCTGTTCTCCGCCCTCGTTCCTGTATACGGGGATGGTGTCGTCGATTTCCAGACCGGACGATTCATCCGCGTCGATCAGCACGTAATTGGATATGATCTTGACGACTTTTTGCCCGTTTGCGCAGAACGGCATGAGCAAGACTATGATGAAAATTTTAAATTGACACTGTCTCATCTTTCGCCTCGACGAATGACATCAGCGTTTGACGGCCTGTCCGGCGATCACAGTCTGAGCATAAATGGGTAAAAGATTCGGGAATCCTAGAAAACGGAAAAAAGCTGGCGGCCTTGGGATCACACTCATGCTCGTCCCAATGAGCGCATCGCCGCCCATTGACCTGATCTCGGGGATGACCTTTTTATAGAAAACGTACTGGGGTTCCGCGTTTCCGAATACAATCAGACCTAAAATGGGAATGGGCAGGTAATATTCCGTCGAGGTATGGACGAAATACCCCTTGGGTATATACGGTTTGTTGCTCTCGCTTCCGGGATCATCCCCCAATGTCACGAACAGCTTGTCGGAGGGGGGGAAGGGTATTTCCATGGTGCGGCTCGAAGCGCAACTCATAAAGAATGCCGCACCCGTGATTATAAATGCCAATACCGCAAGCGCACATTTTGCCTTCGGCTTCATCTCGCCCTCCCCATTATTGGACAGTTTCAATGGTTACCACCTTCGATGCGACGATCTCGGCATCGGACGCCTTGATCACCTTCGCCTCAACGATGACTGATCCCGGCAGGGTAGATATCCTGCCGGCTATCAGACACTCCACCGCTTGCAGTTTTCCGATTTCAATCGCCGTTTTTTCATCGA